>JAYTOZ010000267.1:0-2090 GCA_043747515.1 Frankiales bacterium
GGGCGACCGGCCCGCAGCGGCATCGTGTAGTGCGGCGAGTGGACCACTTGCGCGCCGACCTGCTGGGCGACGAGCGGCAGGCCGGTCTGCTCCCAGGCCAGCCGGGCCGGGCGGTGGGCGATCGCGGCGGGACCCGCGACGACCTGCGCCTGGGGCGCCATCCGGCCGTAACGCTCGGCGTCGGCGCGCTGGCAGACCAGGGCGAGATCGGCGTCGGCCTCGGCGAGTGCCGCGACCAGGCCATCGACATAGCGACCGACCCCGCCCCGATCGGCGGGCACGGCAGTGGCGTCGACGAGGACGCGCGGGCCGGGCGCAGAGGCCGCAGTGCCGGACAGGATGGCTCCTTGTGGTGCAGTCGAGCAGCGGATCTTCGGTGTCCTGCGCTCTGGATCGAGCCTACGCCGTGCCGCCCCCGCGGGCAGGCGGACGGGCCGGGCCGTTGCAGACCAGCGCCGCGTAGGCGCGCCAGAGGGTCCTGGCGGCGCCCTCCCAGCTGTACGTCGCGGCCCGGACCGGCCCGGCCGCGCGCAGTCGGGCCCGCAACCCGTCGTCGGTGACCACCGCGACGAGCCCGTCGAGCAGCGCGTCGAGGGGGACCTGCAACGCGGCGCCGCCGGCCACCTCGACCAGGGCGGCCACGTCCGTCGTCAGCACCGGTGTGCCGGCCGCCATCCCCTCCAGCAGCGGCAGCCCGAAGCCCTCGGCGCGGCTCGGGACGACCAGGGCGGTGGCCCGGTGCAGCAGAACGGCCAGGTCGGGGTCGGCCACCCGGCCGAGCACCCGGACGTCGACGCCGAGCGAGGCGCCCAGCGCCGCGACGTCCTGCCCGCCCCAGCCGGGTTGGCCCGCGCACAGCAGCGGCAGCCGCGGGGCCGCCGGGTCGGCGAGCGCCCGGACGAGCTCGGCCAGGCCCTTGCGGGGTTCGAGGGTCGCCACGGTCAGCAGGAACCGCTCGGGCAGATCGAGCCGGGCCGCCCGTTCATCCGCGTCGGACGGCAGGGCCAGCTCGCCACTGACCCCCTCGCCGACCACCTGCACGGGCGCCGTCAGCGCAACATGCCGGGACAGCTCGTCGGCGACCGCCCAGGTGGGGACGACGAGCAGATCGGCGGTTGCGGCGGCCCGCGCGACGACGGCGCGGTGCCAGGCGACCCCGCGCGGGGTGAGCGTCTCGGGGTGGGTCCAGGGCACCGCGTCGTGCACGGTCACCACCAGCGGCCGCCGACCACGCGCGGGCGCGAGCGGGGTCGGCGCGTGGACGACATCGCCGGGGACCCGGGGATGAGCGCTGCGCTGCCAGGCGGCAATGAGTGCGCGACGGGGCAGCGGCAGCCGGCGCTCCGGGACCCCTGGCACGGTGACCCTGGCCCGGTGCGCGGCGGTGACCGCGCGGACCTCGGACCCGGCTGGGGCGGTGCGGGCCAACGCCCCCGCGAGCTCGCGGCTGTAACGGCCGGTGCCGCCCGGCACGGGCGACAGACACTGCTCCAGCACGAATCCGACCCGCATGTCGCGTGACGCTAGCGCCGGGCCTGCCCCCGGACGCAGGCCGCGAACAGCCAGCCGAGCAGCGCGATCAGCCCGACCCGTTGCGCGACACCGGACACCGCCGGCGACAGGGTGAGCCCGAGGGCGGCGCCGGCGACCCCGGTCACGGCGTACGACGTGGGCCGACGCTCATGCAGCACGGGCACGAGGCCGAGCGCGACATAGCCGAGCACCACCCACACCGCGTGCACCCGGAACGCCTCGCGGCTGCCGTCCAGCGGGAACGCCGCCGCCCCGAGTGCGGCCAGACCTGCGACGACCATGGCCGGCCGGGCCCGCGTGGCCAGCACCGGTGCGGCGCCGAGCAGCGCAACGCCCGTGGCGAGCAGCCCGCCGACGGCGAGCGGCCGCTCCGGCGCGCCGAGCCGCGACAGCTGCGACAGCGACTGCGTCAGCAGGTCATGACCCGGCGTCCGGGCCCCCGCCACCGCGTACGCCGTGACGCAGGCGACCGGTCCGGCGACACCGCACAGCAGTCCGAGTCGACTCACTTCCTGGCAGCTCGTCGCCTGGGCACGACCGCGACGGTAGCGGCGGCA
>JAYTOZ010000268.1:0-12869 GCA_043747515.1 Frankiales bacterium
CCGATCGAGGGGATCGGACCGGACGACCTGCGCGTGCGCGAGCTGATGGCCCGGTTGGCCGACGGCACGATCGCCGAGCTGATCCTGGCGACCGACCCCAATCTCGAGGGCGAGGCGACCGCGTCCTACCTGGCCCGCCTCGTCAAACCGATGGGGATGCGCGTGACCCGCCTGGCGAGCGGGCTGCCGGTTGGCGGCGACCTCGAGTACGCCGACGAGGTGACCCTCGGTCGGGCCTTCGAGGGTCGCCGGCAGGTCGACGTCTGACCAGGCGCAACCCGGTTGCCCGACTCGTTACGGTCGCGTCATGGTCGACATCGAGCTCCGTCCTCTGGTCGCCGCTGATGTCACCGCGGCGCAGTCCCTGGCAGAGCAGACCTTCGCCGATCTCGAGCAGCGCACCGGCGAGCCGGTCCAGGAGCCCAACGACGAGCAAATCCAGCGTGGCCGGAACCGGATCGCGCACCTGATCGCGACCGACCCGGACGGCTCCTGGGCCGCTGAGCGGGGCGGTGAGCTGGTTGGCGTGGCGCTGTCGATGCGCCGCGCGCAGATCTGGTTCCTCTCGCTGCTGGTGGTCACGCCGACCGAGCAGGGTCTCGGTATCGGGCGGCAGCTGCTGGAGCGGTCGATGACCACCGCCGACCTGGAGCGGGGCGCGTACCTGGCGGCCAGCACCGATCCGCTGGCGTTGCGGCGCTATCAGCGGGCCGGTTTCATGCTGCTGCCTTCGCTCAGCGCGAAGGGCGCCGTCGACCGGTCTCGGCTGCCGGCGGTCCACGGCGTACGTCGGGGCAGGCTCGAGGACGCCGACCTCGCCGACGCGGTCGCGATGGCCCAACGCGGGGCGCCGATGACGCCGGAGTGGGAGTACGCCCATGCCAACGAAGTGAGCTCCTTCGTGACGGACGGCCCGGCCGGGCGCGGCTTCGCGCTCGCCCGGGGCAACGACGTGGTTTCGGTGGCTGCGACGACCGAGGACGCCGCCCGACGGCTGCTCTGGACCGCGCTCGCCGAGCTCGAGGAGCCGGCCGAGGTCGAATGGCTGACCGGCGAGCAGCAGTGGGCCATCGACGTCGTCGTCGACGCCCGGCTGGCGCTGCGCCCCGGCGGGGTCGTCTGCCGGCAGGGCGCGCTCGGGCCGATGTGGCCGTATCTGCCGAGTGGCGCTTTCGGCTGAGGGCGGCCCGCGGTCCGGTCGCGAGCGCCCACGGCGGTTGCGAAAGGCATTTGCCCAGCGCAGCGACCACAACAGCAGCGAAGCGGATGGGTTCATGATGCGGGCCACGTTCGATCGCGCTCGTCGTCGCCTCGATGGGTGAGCCTTTGCTGCTGTCGCGGTCGTGCCCGTCGGCAGCACGCCCACGTTGACAGGGGATCACCGGGTTGCGGCAGCGTGCGCCGTGCCGCCGGCTCGGGCTTGGCACACCTCGGGCTCGGCGGGGCTCGGCGGGGCTTGGTGGGCGTTCGGTGGGCTCGGCGCCGCCTCTTCCCCCATGGCCGGGACCGTTATGCCACGATCGCACTTCTCCCGTCGTACGATGGGAGAAGTGGCCCCCGAGGCATCCACGACGCCCTTTCGCCAAGATCCAGCGAAGCTCGGGCACCCAGATGATCTCTGCGGAGGTGCCCAAGTTTCCGTGGATCACCGGGAGGGCGGCCCGGGCGGGCGACTTGAGCAGGCGACAGGCCAACCTGGTCGGCGACCCGGTCCAGAAGGGCTGCACCTTGCGCGGCGGCGGCGGCAAGCCGGGCCGCAACCTGCCCCACGTCAGGGGCAGCACCCTCGACAGCCCGGCCACGTGCCAATCGGCGACGCGGACGGCTGTGACGCCACCTGCGCGGACCGTGGGCGTTCCTAACCCGGGCGCCCTCGCCACCGTCGCCAAGCGGACCGGTGCAACGCAGCCAGTTGGCGGGGTACGACGGGTGAGCGCGCGGCCGGCCTGTTGCTGCGCAGCCCGACTGGCGTGCCCGCGCCGGTAGGCTGAGCCGATGGGATTGGTCGTGCAGAAGTACGGCGGATCGTCGGTGTCCGATGCGGAACGCATCAAGCGGGTGGCTGAGCGGATCGTCGCTACCCGCAAGGCCGGGCACGACGTGTGCGTCGTCGTGAGCGCCATGGGCGACACGACCGACGACCTGTTGGCGCTCGCGCAGCAGGTGTCGCCGCTGCCCCCGGGCCGTGAGCTCGACATGCTGCTCACGGCCGGCGAGCGGATCTCGATGGCGCTGCTTGCCATGGCGATCCAGTCGCTCGGGCTGTCGGCCCGGTCCTTCACCGGCAGCCAGGCCGGGGTGATCACCGACTCGGTGCACGGCAAGGCGCGGATCATCGATGTGACCCCGGGCCGTATCTCCGAGGCGCTGGACAAGGGCCACATCGCGATCGTGGCCGGCTTCCAAGGGGTTTCGCAGGACAGTAAAGACATCACCACGCTTGGGCGGGGCGGTTCGGACACCACCGCGGTGGCGCTCGCCGCGGCCCTCGGCGCCGAGGTCTGCGAGATCTACACCGACGTCGACGGCGTCTTCTCCGCCGACCCGCGGATCGTTCCGAACGCCCGCCAGCTCACCCGCCTGTCGTACGAGGAGATGCTCGAGATGGCGGCCTGCGGCGCCAAGATCCTGCACCTGCGGTGCGTGGAGTACGCCCGCCGCTACGACGTCCGGCTGGTGGTGCGGTCCTCGTTCTCGAGCAAGCCAGGTACGACGATCACCGGAGGTAGCGACGTGGAGCAGGCCATCATCAGCGGGGTCGCGCACGACCTCTCCGAGGCGCGGGTCACCGTGGTCGGGGTTCCGGACAAGCCCGGCGAGGCGGCGGCGATCTTCCGCGCGGTGGCCGACGCCGAGGTCAACATCGACATGATCGTGCAGAACGTCTCGGGCGTGACCGCTCGCACCGACATCTCCTTCACCTTGCCCAAATCCGATCTGGCGACCGCCGTGGCCGCGCTCGCCAAGCTGCAGGCGATCGTCGGGTTCGAGCGGGTGCTCTCGGACGAGCACATCGGCAAGGTCTCGCTCGTCGGGGCCGGGATGAAGAGCCATCCCGGCGTCACCGCGACGTTCTTCGAGGCGCTCGCGCAGGGCGGGATCAACGCCGAGGCCATCTCGACGTCCGAGATCCGCATCTCGGTCGTCTGCCGCGACACCGACGTGCCGGCCGCCGTCACCGCTGTCCACGAGGCTTTCGAGCTCGGCGACCCAAACGGTGACAACGCCACCGTGTACGCCGGGACAGGGCGATGACGCTGCGCGTCGGCGTGGTCGGCGCCACCGGCCAGGTCGGCGCGGTGATGCGCCGGCTGCTGGCCGAGCGGTCCTTCCCGCTGGACGACATCCGCTTGTTCGCCTCGGCCCGCTCGGCCGGAACGACGTTGCTCTGGCAGGGCCGCGAGATCCTCGTCGAGGACGCCGCGCTGGCGGACCCCAGCGGGATCGACATCGCGTTGTTCTCCTCCGGCGCCGCCTCCTCGCGGGCGCTTGCCCCGCGTTTCGCCGCCGCCGGGGCTCTGGTGATCGACAACAGCTCGGCCTGGCGGATGGACCCCGACGTCCCGCTCGTGGTCAGCGAGGTCAACCCTGAGGCGATTGCGGACGCCCGCAGAGGGATCATCGCCAATCCGAACTGCACCACGATGGCGGCGATGCCGGTGCTCAAGCCACTGCACGACGAGGCCGGGCTCGTCCGGCTCATCGCCTCGACCTACCAGGCGGTGTCGGGCAGCGGGCTGGCCGGGGTGGCTGAGCTTGATGAGCAGATCCGCGCGGCCGGCGACAAAGCCACCGAGCTGGTCCACGACGGCGGCTCGGTGACGTTCCCCCCACCCTCGAAGTACGTCGCCCCCATTGCCTTCAACGTCCTGCCGCTGGCCGGGTCGATCGTGGACGACGGGGCGTTCGAGACCGACGAGGAGCACAAGCTCCGCAACGAGAGCCGCAAGATCCTGGGCATCCCCGGTCTGCGGGTCTCGGGCACCTGCGTGCGCGTGCCGGTCTTCACCGGGCACTCGCTGTCGCTGCTGGCCGAGTTCGACCGGCCACTGTCGGTCGCGCGAGCCCTTGCGTTGCTCGCCGCGGCGCCGGGCGTCGAGGTCACCGACGTGCCGAATCCGCTGCAGGCGACGGGCACCGACCCGTCGTACGTCGGCCGGGTCCGGCAGGACGGCGACCGGGCGCTCGCGTTGTTCGTCAGCAACGACAACCTGCGCAAGGGTGCGGCGCTCAACGCCGTCCAGATCGCCGAGCTCGTCGCGTCGCAGGCCCGGCTGGGTATGGGAGCCGGATGAGCGACCTCCCAGCCGAGCCGACCCAGGCCATCGGTCGGCTCGACACGACGCAGGCGACCGAGGGCGCCATCGTTGCCGGGCGCTACCGCCTCGACGCGCTGGCCGGCCGCGGCGGGTCGGCCGAGGTCTGGCGGGCTACCGACACCGCGCTGGACCGGGTGGTGGCGCTCAAACTTGTCACCGTGCCGACCGACGCCAGCGCCGCCCGGGCCCGTGACGAAGGCCGCACCCTGGCCCGCCTGTCGCACCCGTCGCTGGTTCCCGTCTACGACGCCGGCACCGACAGCGTCGGGCGGCCGTGGGTGGTGATGGAGTTCGTCGAGGGGGAGACCCTCGGCGACGCGCTGCGCCGCGGCCCGCTGCCCGCCGAGCTCGCCGCGGCAACCGGTCGCTCGGTCGCCGAGGCGCTGGAGCATGTGCACGCGCAGGGCCTGGTGCACCGCGACGTCAAGCCCGCCAACGTGCTGATCGGCGTCACCGGCCGGGTCCGGCTCACCGACTTCGGCATCGCCCGCCTCGTCGACGCGGCCAAGGTCACCTCGACCGGCCTGATGGTCGGCACCGCCTCCTACCTCGCGCCGGAGCAGGTCGCTGGCGAGCCGGTCGGACCGCCGGCCGACATCTACGCCCTTGGGCTCGTCCTGCTCGAGTCGCTGACGGGCGAGCGTGAGTACGCCGGGTCGACGGTCGAGGTCGCCCTCGCCCGGCTGCACCGCCAGCCCGTGATCCCCCCGACCGTGCCACCCGGGTGGGCCCCACTCCTCGTCTCGATGACTGATCGCGAGGCGTCCCGGCGGCCGACGGCTGGGCAGGTGGCCCACACCCTCGGGGACGTCGCCTCCCTCGGCGCGGACCAGACCCAGGTGCTGCCACCGCTGCGGCTCGACCAGGAGACCAGGGTGTTGCCGGTGGTGCGGCCGGCTGGCGGCCCCGGCTCGGAGCTAGCTCGCCCAGGCCCGTTGGTCACCGCACGCCCTGCGCTGCCGGTCCCGGCGGATGCGCGCCGTCCCCGGCGGTCCCGCCGCAGGGGCCTGCTGGTCGCCCCGCTGGCCGTGCTGCTGCTGCTCGGCGCCGGCGGCTACGTCGTGTCACAGGCCGGCGGTAGCCCGGCGATGAAGCCACCCGCCGGCGACCTGCCAGCTCAGCTCCGAGGCGATCTGCGCCAACTCCAGCAGCTGGTGGCCAAGTGAGGCGCGGCCCCCGCATCGCGCCCGCCGTGGTGCTCGGCGCACTGCTGCTCGCCGGTTGTGGGTCGTCATCGCCGGCCGACGAGCTGCGGAGCAAGGTGGCTGCGGTCAGCGACGCGGCCAACGCCAAGAATGCCGGTGGCCTGCGGGGCGCGGTCGACGACCTGTTGTCCACGGCGAAGGGCCAGCACGACACCGGTGAGCTCGAGCTCGGTCGCTATCGCCAGATCCAGCTCTACGCTGGCCGGGTGAAGGCCGACGCCGCCCTGCTTGAAGCCGCGCCCGCGAAAACCCTCCCCCCGGCAACGAGCGCCCCGACGAGCCCGACCCCGCCGCCGGAGACCAGCCAGCCGCCGGAGACCGGCAAGGGCAAGGGTGGCAAGGACGGCAAGGACAAGCACGACGCCAGTCCCAGTCCGTCGCTGAATACGGTCCTGCCGACCACCAGCCCGGTCGTCCCCCCGTCACCCTGACCGGCCGCCCCGCCCTTGACCGGCGGCGGGCGGGTGGAGCCCCGCCCCTGTCCCGCCGCGCAGCCTCCGTCCCACCACCCCTGACTCGCGGTCACGCTGCGGGCCAGAGCGACCACGTCAGCAGGCAAGGGTGATCGTTTGGTCGGCGGTCGGCCGGCTCCACTCTCATGGCTGGTCGCGGTGGCTCCGCTCCCCTGCTGTTGTGGTCATGCGCCTCGGCACCCGCGGCTGTCCCCGCAGTCGGTTGGGCAGACCCGACCGACCGCGACGGTCAGACCGGGCCCGGGAGCCCCACCTGGGCGGCCACGAACGTCAGCTCGGCGCGTACCTGCCGGATCCGTTCCTCCACGACGAGCGAGCCGTGTCCGGCGTCGAAGCGGTAGACCTCGATGGTCTTGCCGAGCTCTGCGGCCGCCCCGAGCCAGTTGTCGATCTGCCGGATCGGGCAGCGTGGGTCGTTCGCGCCGGCCAGCACGAGCACCGGGGCGACCACCTGCCCGACGTAGGTCAACGGGGAGCAGCGCTCGTAGAGCTCGGGCACGTCGTCCGGTGAGCCGCCGAACAGCGACCGGTCGAAGGCTCGCAGCGGCTCCATCTCGTCCTCGTACGCCGCGACGTAGTCGGCCACCGGGACCGCAGCCACCCCCGCCGCCCACAGGTCGGGCTGGGTGCCGAGGCCGAGCAGGGTGAGGTAGCCACCCCACGAGCCGCCGGCGAGCACACACACCGAGGCGAGGCCCGAGGTGACCGCCCACTCGCGTACCGCGGCGAGGTCCTCGAGCTCGGTGAGCCCGGGCCGACCCTCGATGGCGTCGCGCCAGGCCGCGCCGTAGCCGGTCGAGCCGCGGTAGTTGACCTGCACGACCGCGCACCCCAGGTCGACGTAGGCAGCCCGGTCCGCGGCGAACGCGTCGCTGTCGTGCCAGGTCGGCCCGCCGTGAATGAGAAAGACTGTCGGGAATGGCCCCACGCCGGCGGGTCGGGCCACGAGCGCGTGCACCACGCCGCCGGGCCCGTCGACGAAGGCATCCACGACCGGCACCGAGCCCGGTGGACGGGCGCCGGGCGGCGTGAGTACGACCGAGCCGTCGGTCGACCGGATCGCGGTGGGCGCCGCCGCCGAGGACCAGGCGTACTCCACCGTGCCGTCGGGGCGCGCGGTCGCGTCGGTGACAGTGCCGCCGTCGGTCGGCAGGTCCTCGACCGAGCCGTCGAGGCCGACCCGGTGCAACGTCGCCCGACCGCGGGCTTCCGCCACGACGAGCAGCGCCGAGCCGTCGGCCAACCAGTCGGCGGACAGGTCACCGTCGAGGGCGATGTCGAGCCGGTCCACCTGGCCAGTGACCGGGTCCCACAGCAGCGGCGTCGGCCGCCCGGACTGCTCGTGTAGCGCCAGCACCCGCCCGTCGGCGGGGGAGAAGCCGACGCCGTGCAGGCCGAGCCCCGGCCCGTCCCACAACTCCCCCACGACCTCGCCGTCGACGGTCAGGACCCGCAGCGCGCGGTGCCGGGAGTCGCCGTGCTCGGCGTGCTCGAGCAGCACCAGCCGGTCGTCGCGGGAGAGCCCGGCCACGTCGGCGTCGTGCTCGCTGGCGTAGAGCAGGCTGGCCCCGTCCCGGCGTACGACGTGCACGGTGGAACCGTCGTCGGTCGAGGTTCCGACGACCGACAGGGTGCGGCCGACCTCGCAGCCGGCGCTGTACCCGGCGGGCACGCCGGGCGCGGCCGGCTCATCAGGGCCGCCGGCGAAGGGTTGCCGCTGCCAGGTGCCCAACTCGTCGCCGCCGGTGTCGTCGAACCACCAGATCCAGGTGCCGTCGGGGGACAGCGTCCCGTCGGTGGTCCCCTGCTCGCGCGCGGTGACCTGGCGGGTGCTGCCGGTGGCTCGGTCCCAGGCGAACAGCTCAAACGTGCCGGTGCTGTTGCTGACGTAGAGGCTGCGGTCCGGGGCATCGTGCGCCCAGTCCGGCAGGGAGACCCGGGCTGCGCGGAAGCGCAGCTCCCAGTCGGCGGGGGTCGTCGTGTTCGTGGCCACGGCTGCAGCCTAGGAGTGGGCCCGCGCCGTCCGCGCGAGGCTCGGCAGCTCGCTGAGCAGCGCCCCGGCCTCGGTGACGTCGCGGTCGCGGGCAGCGGCCTGCCACCGCTGGCCGGCGGTGTCGATGTGGACAGTCGCCAGACGCAGGCGGCGCTGCGCCGGGCCCTGCGTCCAGCGGATGCTCTGCACCTTGGCCAGCGGCACCACGACGGTCTCGGCCTGCAGTCGGCCGGTCCGCGCGACGACGTACGCCGCGTCGTGCCAGCTGGCCAGCCGGCGAAACGACAGCGGTGCCTTGAAGCGGGCCCGGTGCGGCACCGCAGCGCCCGGGGGCGGGGAGGTGGCGGCGCCCGGGAGCACCCGGGCCAACAACGCGTCGGCCTCCGCCCGGGCGCCAACGGGCAGCAGGGCACGGGTGAGCGCGCGGACGTCCTCCTCGCCGACCTCGCGCTCGCGCTGCTGGGCGACGTCGATCTCCAGGCGACACCAGCCGAACGGTCGCCACAGCAGCGGCTCGACGAGGCGGACCGCCTGCACCCGGCCCGCTGGGATCGTCTCGGAGCGGGTCTGCAGCAGCCCCGATCGCAGCCGCAGGCCGTCCGGTGCCTCGGCGACGGTGAACCGGAGCTCGACGTTGATTCGCCGCAGGACCGCCGCAGCCGAGCCGAACAGCACCGTGGCGACCGAGCCGAGCACCGGCCCGAGAGCGGCCGGCGCCACGACGGCGAGCACCAGCAGGACGGGCACGAGCACGGTGACCACCACAGCCGGCGCGCCGAGCAGGGCGCTGGCTATGAGCCGCCTGGCTGGTACCGACGCGATCAGGTGTTCGGCCGCATCGGGGTGCTCGGGGGCGAGCGCTGCATTGGCCGTGCCCACGTCGGTCGCGGCAACCCCCGTCCACGCTGGGTGTCCCACCGCACCGCCGGCCAGGCCGGTGCCGAGCGCCAGCAGCTGCGCCCGGACCTGCACCGCCCGGCGCTGCGGCAGGAAGGCGAGCCGGGCCTTGCCACTACCCCGCCCGGCCAGGACGAGGCGCAGCTCGGAGATGCCGAGCAGCCGGGCCGCGAGCGGCCGGACGAGGTCGACGGCCTGGACCCGGGCCAGCGGCACCCGGATCGACTGGCGGCGGAGCAGCCCGGTCTCCAGCTGGAGCTCACCGCCCGCAACTCGCCAGCGGGTCACCAGCCAGGACACGACACCGGCCGCGATGATCGCTGCCGCGGCGACCCCGTCGACGAGCAGTCGGGAACGCTCCAGTCCCCCGCCGACAAACTGACGAGGCAGGGTGACGAAGATCAGCGCCAGCACCGCCCGGCCGCCCTTGGCCACCGGGGACAGCGGATGCAGCCGGGCCCAGGCCGCGGGCAGCCCCGGGCCGCCGCCCTCGGTCACAGGCCCGCCGACCGGGCCTCGCCCAGCGCCGCCAGGCGGTCCCGCAACCGGGCCGCTTCGGCCGCTGCGAGGCCTGGGATCCGGGCGTCGGTCGCCGCCGCGGCCGTGTGCAGTTGCACTGTCGCGAGCCCAAAGGCCCGTTCGACCGGCCCGGCCGTCACGTCCAGGAACTGCATCCGGCCGTACGGGACGACGCTGAGCCGCCGGACGAGCACGCCCCGCACGACGAGCAGGTCGTCGTCGCGTTCGGCGTAGCCCCAAGACAGCACCCGGCGGTGGAGCACCGCTCCAGCCGTGACCGCTGCGGTGAGGCCCGCGAGCAGCGCCGCCACCGCCGCCGGCAGGCTGGAGAGCGCGGCCACCGCCGTGCCGGCGATCACGACGGGGACGGCGACGGCGGCGAGTTGGGCCTGCCGGGCCCGCCAGAGCCGGGGCGACGGGCGCAGATACTCCATCGTGCGAGCTTTGCATCTGTGCCGACGGGACGGGCAGGGGAACCACGAAGGGCCGTCCCGCAGGACGGCCCTTGCGCTGGTGTCGGGGTGACAGGATTTGAACCTGCGGCCTCGTCGTCCCGAACGACGCGCGCTACCAAGCTGCGCCACACCCCGATCGTGCACGGCGACTCTAGCTGACCGCCGCCTCAACCGAGGCAGGGCTCGAGCCGCAGGAGCGTCGCCTCCGGTCGGCAGCACAGCCGGACAGGCACGTACGGGGAGGTCCCCAGCCCGGCGCTGACGTGCAGCCAGCCCCGTTCGTCCCGGGTCAAGCCGCGGGCCCGCCACCGTGGCAGGTCGCAGTTGGTCGCCATCGGCCCGAGCGCCGGCAGCCGTAGCTGACCGCCATGGGTGTGCCCGGCCAGCACGAGGGCGTGCCCGTCCCCGGCGTACGACGTGAGCAGTCGGTTGGCGGGAGTGTGCGTCACGCCTATGCCCAACCCCTGGACGGGTGCGGGCACGTAACGGTCCCGGCCCAGGTGGCCGTCGTCGGTGCCGGTCAGCGTGACCCCGGGAAGCGGCGTCGCTCGCCGGTGCGTCAGGTCGGTCCAGCCGACCGCTGCGAGCGCCGAGATCGCCTGCTTCCAGGGCATGTCCTGGCTGCGGCGCTGCAGCGGCCGGTCGCGCAGGTAGCGCCACGGCAGCGGCACCGACGGCATGAAGTAGTCATTGTTGCCCGGCACGAAGAAGCCCGGCGCGTCGAAAGACCCGAGCGTCGCCGCGAGCAACCCGATCGCTGCGGGGTCTGACAGGTGATCACCGGTGCTGACGACCAGATCGGGTCGGTGCCGGGCGAGGCCGCGTACCCAGGCCGCCCGACGGGTGTGCCGGGGCAGCAGGTGCAGGTCCGACAGGTGCAGCACGGTCAGCGGCCGCACCCCGGGCGGCAGGACGTGGACCGCCGTACGACGCAGCACCGGGAGCTGCGGCTCAAGAAAAGGCCAGGCGGCGAGGCCGAGCGCAAGTACGTACCGCCGCTGCATCGGCCCAGACTAGGTTCGCGGGCATGGGAGCCCTCAAGGAACGCCTGCACACCGACCTCACGACCGCGATGAAGGCCAAGGACGAGCTGGTCCGGGCCACCCTGCGGATGGTGCTCAGCGCCATCGGCAACGAGGAGGTCGCCGGCGCGCAGGCCCGGGCGCTGAGCGACGACGAGGAGCTCACGGTCGTTCTCCGCGAGGCCAAGAAGCGGCGGGAGGCGGCCGCTGCGTTCCAGAGCGGTGGGGCGACCGATCGGGCCGAGCGGGAGCTTGCCGAGGAGTCGGTGTTGACGGCCTACCTGCCGCAGCAGCTGTCCGACCAGGAGCTCACCTCGCTGGTCGTGGCGGCTGTCACCGAGTCCGGCGCAACCGGTCCGCGGGCGATGGGCGCGGTGATGAAACTGCTTGGCCCCCAGATCGCCGGCCGGGCCGACGGGGGTCGGGTGGCCGCCGCGGTGCGGACCGCCCTGACCTGAGGCTGCTGCCGGATCAGTGCCGGCCGCGCTTCTTCGTCGGCTTGGGCACCGGCGCGGTGACCGGCGGACGGGGGGGCGTGATCACCGGCGGTGGTGGCGCGGGCGCCTGGGTCACCGGTGGCGGTGCCGTCCGGACGGGCAGCGGCGGTCTGCCGTCCGAGGCGTGGATGCTGATCGTCGTGCCGACCGGGACTGACGTGCCAGCCGACGGAGAGGTCGATGAGACAGCGCCCGCCGGGATCGGCGCGGCCTGGGAGGTGAAGCCGATCCGGACGCCGAAACCCTGGGTGCGCAGGGTCTGCGCCGCGGCGTCGACCGGCTGGCCGGTGACGTCCGGCACCGCAACCTGGTCGCCACGGCTCACCGCGGAGTCCGGCGCGGCGAAGTCCTGCGGCGCCGTCCCACTGGAGGCCTGGCTCATCACCTGCCGCCAGATGGAGGCCGGGATCGTGCCGCCGTAGACCTGCTTGTAGTACTGGCCGTTGATGACCTCACCGCGCATGGGGGCCGGCTTGGGCTTGCCCATCCATACGGCCGTCGCCAATTGGGGGGTGTAGCCGACGAACCAGGCCGCAGTCGAACTCGTGGTGGTGCCGGTCTTGCCGGCCGCCGGGCGCCCGATCGAGGCGCCGAGGCCGGTCCGGAACGCGTCCGGCCCATCGATGACGCCGCGCAGCAGCGAGGTCACGGTGTCCGCGACGCCCTGCTCAAGGGCCTGGCTGCACCCTGGTCCAGGCAGGTCCAGTTGCTTGCCGCCGGGCACCGAGATGGACGAGACCGGCTGCGGCGGGCAGTAGAGACCGCGGGAGGCGAACGCCGCATAGGCCGCAGCCATCGCCAGCGGGCTGACGCCCTCGCCACCCAGCACGAAGGAGGGGAAGCGGCCGAAGGCCCTGCCCTCGAAGGTGCCGTTGACGACGCGGACACCGAGCGACTCCGCGAGCGCCGGCGGTGTCTCGAGCCCGGTGCGTTCCTCGAGCTGGATGAACCAGGTGTTCACCGACTCGGCCGTTGCCTTGGCCATGTCGAACACGCCCGCTTCGGTGGGTTCGGAGTTGCTCGGGCACTTGCCGTCGGCCAGGTAGGTGAACGCTTTGGGGCAGTAGGGGTTGGGGGCGTTCAAGGTGAGGCTGGTGGGGATTCCCAGTTGCAGTGCGCGGGCGAGCACAAAGGCCTTGAAGGTTGACCCGCCTTGGAAGCCGAGCGAGCCGCCGATCGCGAGGTTGACCTTGGTCTGGAAGCGGCCGGTGCCGTAGCCGCGGTCGACGGCCATCGCCTTGACCGCCCCGGTGCCCGGCTCGACGGTGTCGACGACCGCCGCCGCCTGGAACGGGTCCCTGGCCGGCAGCTGCGCATCGACGGCCTGCTGCGCGGCGGCCTGCACCGCCGGGTCGAGTGAGGTGCGGATCGTGAGCCCGCCGGCGAGCAGCGCCTGTTGGCGCTCCTGCCGGGTGGCGCCGAGCACCGCGCCGGCCGGCCCGTCCTCGAGGTAGCGGCGGACGTAGTCGCAGAAGAAGGGGGCCTGCAC
>JAYTOZ010000269.1:0-1740 GCA_043747515.1 Frankiales bacterium
GCCACGGCCGCGAGATGGCTGACGCCCCGGGGGTGCAGCAGCCGCTGGATCGCCTCGTAGGCAGCCAGCGCCGAGCTCAGCAGGATGAACAGCACAACCGCGATGCCGGCCAGGTCCTCGGCCCGGCCGTAGCCGTAGGTGTAGCGCCGGTTCGGTGGCCGCCGGCCAATACTGAAGGCGATCGCCAGCGGCACGGCGGTCAGCGCGTCCGCGACGTTGTGCAAGGTGTCGCCGAGCAGGGCGACCGAGCCGGTGTAGAGCACGACCAGCCCCTGCAGCAGCGCCGTGACGCCGAGCACGACCAGTGAGATGAGCAGCGCCCGGATGCCCTTTGCGGAGGTTTCGAGCGCCGAGTCGACGGTGTCGGCCGCGTCGTGGCTGTGCGGGGCGAAGAACTCGCGCACCCGCCCGGCCAGCCCCGTCGGATGGTCATGTCCGGTGTGGTCACGGACCGCGTGATCGTGGCCGGCGTGGTCGTTGTGTGCGTGGTCGTCGTGTGCGTGGTCGTCGCGATCCGGCCCGGTGGTGGGCTCAGTGGCGTGCTCGTCCGGGTCGGCCATGCGGCAAGTCTGCCCCCACACCGGCGCGTGGCACTTGCGTCCTGGGTGGTCGTCCGATGGACTACGCGCACCGCGCCCGCTCGGGGCGTTGAGGAGAGGGGTCGGCCACGGTGAGCACGTCCGCGGACCACGCCGGGGCGCGTGGCCTGGCCGAGCGGCTCGGGATCGAGCCCGGCATGGTCGTGCAGGTCGTCGGAGCCGACGACCGCGAGGCCATCGACGCGTCGCTTCTCGACGACGTCGCAGCCCGCACCGGCACCGAGATGATCCTGGTTGACGACTCCGACGAGGTCGTAGACGTCGTCCTGCTGTGGTGGCGCGAGGGCGACGGCGACCTCGTCGACAGCCTCGTCGACGCCCTGACCAATCTCGGCGACAGCGGCGTGATCTGGCTGCTCACACCCAAGGCCGGCCGCGACGGCCACGTCGAGCCCAGTGACATCGACGAAGCCGCCCCGACTGCCGGGTTGTCGAGCACGCGCAGCACGAGTGCGGCTCCCGAGTGGTCCGGCACCCGCCTGGTGTCACCCAAGGCCAGCCGGGCCAAGCAGAAGCGCTGACGCCGGAGCGGGCCCGGCTGTTGCTGTCCGCGGCCGGCCGGGTGGCGGTCGCGCTGGCCGAGCAGCTTGACCTCGCGCCGACCGCGCGCGTGGCCACCGCGGAGGCGGTCCGACATCTCGGCCCGCTCGGCCCGCTGGCCCTGGAGCAGGCGTTGCTGCGGGCCCGGGCCCGCACCAAGCACCCAGCCGGGGATCGCCTCTGGTGGACCGCTGAGGCGCTGGAGCAGTCCACGTCGTACGTCGTGGCAGCGCATCGGGCCGCCCGCTTCGCCGGCGCCACGCGGGTGCTCGACCTGGGCTGTTCGGTCGGCGGTGACCTGTTCGAGCTGGCCCGGGTCGCGCCGGTGCTGGGGGTCGACCTCGACGAGGCGCGGCTGCTGCTGGCCCGCGCCAACGCCGAGGAGTTGGGCGTCGCCGCGCCACTGGCCCGGCTCGATCTGAGCAGCTTCGTGCCGCCCGTCGGTAGCGACGTGTTCGCCGACCCCGCGAGGCGCGGTGGCCGGGGTCGCCGGTTCGACCCGCGGGACTGGTCGCCGCCGCTCGACCTGGTGCTGGGCTGGCCCGGCCTGCGTTCACTCGGTGTCAAGGTGGCCCCGGGCATCGACTTCGACCAGCTGCCA
>JAYTOZ010000270.1:0-9217 GCA_043747515.1 Frankiales bacterium
CGGACCAGTGGGTTCCACGTCGTCGGGGTCGTCACCGAGTTCGCCACCGCGCCGCGGGACAGTTTCGCGCTCGCCGACCGGTGCCACCTCACCAGGATGACCGGGTTCGGCGCCGTCCAGACCCGCTGAGTCCGCACGAACAGCCCACGGCGGGTTGCGGCAAGCAGCAACGCTCCCGTCGGTGCGCTGGCAATGACATCACCGCCCCGCGCCCCGCGCCCCGCGCGTCGCCGTCCGCGTCCGCGTCCGCGTCGGGGTTGGCTGCCGGCAGCCTGTCCGGACTTGCCAGCCTCACGCTCGCGTTCGGGTTGCTGCTCGCCCCTTCAGGTCCCCGGCGGCAGTGCCAAGCGCAAAGGTGATCAGGAGCGCCAGCCAGTACCAGGATTCGCCTCTGAAGGTGAAGATGCTGTGGATCGACAGGGTCCGCTCGCTGGCACACCAGCCGCCGAAGGCCAGCACGAGCACGATGGTGAAAACCACCGTCGTGGTGATCAGCGAGACGCCGAGATTGTCGGTGGGGTTGTCGGTGATCAAGGTGCCGATGACGCTGATCAGCACGACCGCCAGCCAGGAGAGACCGGGCACGTCGCGCCTGGTCCGAAACTGCGCTACCAGGCAGCCGACGAAGAGTCCGCCGATGATCCGGCTGGTCTTGGTCAGACCGAGGCTGAGTTCCTCGTTGAGGTTGTCCGCAAGGGTGTCGCCGACGGTGGTGCACAGCACCTTGATGAGCCAGAAGTACCCGGTGACCTCTGGCACCTTGTTCAGGTTCTGGCGGTGGGCGGACTGCTGCGTCGCCGTCATTGCTCCGAATGTGCGGATGGTTCCTGAGCGTGACCTGACCACCGGGTAAGCACGCCCGGCGCGCAGGCTCCGGCGCCGTCCAAGGTCCCCCCAAGGTCGGGTGACTATGACTGCGTCCCGGGCCTGAAGGTGGGCGTCGTCGTGCGGATCGGAGGTCTCCAGGTGCTCGCTGTGTCATCCCAGGCGCGCCGTGTCGTGCTCGCCGTGCTTGCGACGATGGTGGCGCCAGTCCTGCTGGCTGGTTGCGGTTCTGGTCCAACGGCCCGCCCCTCGTCGGCTCTGCCGACCGTCACCGGTGCCTACGGCAGCAAGCCGACCTTCGGCTTCGAGGCTGCAACGCCGCCAACGACGTTGCAGAGCAGAGTCCTGCGCGCCGGGACCGGCAGGACGGTGGCGAACGGAGACCTGCTCGTCGCTGACTATCTGGGCCAGGTCTGGCGGGGGGCGGTGTTCGACAACAGCTACGACCGTCGGGCGCCCGCCGGTTTCGTGATCGGCAGGGGCAAGGTGATCACTGGCTGGGACGATGCGCTGGTCGGGGTGCAGGTCGGGAGCAGACTGGAGTTGAGTGTCCCGCCGGACAAGGGCTACGGCGCGACCGGCAACGCTCGGGTCGGCATCAAGGGCAGCGACACCCTCGTGTTCGTCGTCGATGTCGTCGCGGCGTACAACCATTTGGCGCGAGGGGACGCAAGGGCTGCCATGCAGCGCGTCGCGACCCCCGGGGTGACGGTGACCGGGGCGCCCGGCGCCGCGCCGAAACTCATCGTCGGCAAGGGGGCCAAGGCCCCGACGAAGATGAGTGTCACGGTGCTCGCCAAGGGCACCGGTGCCCCGGTGACGACCGGCCTGCTCATCGTGCAGTACGTCGCGACGAGGTACACCGGAGTGCGAGGCGGTTCGACCTTCAGCCGCGGCACCCCGGCGGGCGTGACGATCACCACCGCGGGCGGGCGGCCGTTCAACCTGGCCCGAGGCGTCCCGTTGGGCAGCCGCATCCTGCTCGAGGTCCCGGGTTCCAAAGCCAGCACCGCTGTCGCGGTGGTCGTGGACCTCATCGCCCAGCCGAAGAGCGCTGCGCTCGCCGGGTGAGGACCAGAGCAGTCACTACCCGGTGGACCGCGACGGTTCCAGGAGGTCGGTCGTGAAGCGAGCAACGACGGTGTGTGCCGTAGTGGCGGCCCTGCTGGTAGCCGGCTGCAGCGGCCGGTCGGCCGCGCCGAAGACCTCGGGGGTAGCCGGCGCGGTCCCGACCAGACCCGGCGCATCAGTGCCTGCCAGGGTCAACCCGAGCTCAGCCGACGGCGAGCTCATCATCGCGATGTACGACGACATCAGCCGGGCCTTCCAACGCAACCCCGAAGACGGGGTACGCGCGATCATCGCAGCGCAGGACCCGCAGGACCGGCTCGACGTCGACCTGGCCCGCTGCATCGACGCCATCATGCCCGGCGCGAAGACCTTGCCGCGGACGAAGAAGGTCCACTTCGTCCCGAACGTCGCGACCATGACGCTGGACCCCGGCTACACGCTCACCTCAGATCGGGTGACCGGTCTGCACCCGAGGGGCCGGATCTATGTGACCGACGTGACGATCACCGACGGCGGCAGACCGCGAGTCCGCGAGCGCCACCAGGTCGTCCTCGACGGCAAGGCCTATCAGTTCTCGGCCTGCTGACGGGGGCTTTCGCTCTTGCCGGCCAGACCGACCGTGGTGCCCCCGGAGAGAATCGAACTCCCGACGCCCTCCTTAGGACGGAGGCGCTCTATCCACTGAGCTACGGAGGCGGAGGCGACATGAGAACCCGCAAGAGAACCCGGACACCCTCTGCGCGCCATCGTAGTGGCCACGAACGGACCAGTTGCGGCGGCCATCGGCAGTGGTGGGAGTGTTTCTGGGCCCCTCCATGGCCCGTCCGGACGCCGGGCCGGCCGTCGACGGCGTCGATCCCGAGACGGTCGCCTCCCCGCTGCTGTGGCAGGCACGAGCCGACGTGCCGGGACAGCTCGCGCAGTCCTCGAGCTCGAAGCCTCAACGCGCTCGTCCCAACCGCCTGTCTCGCGGCTTGGCCCCGGGCGCGCCCGGATGACGTCAGGGACGGTGTCAGATGCGTGATGGCAGCAGAAGGCGCAGACCGGCATCGTCGGCCTCTGGCATCGCGTTGTGCGGGGGTTCGCGCCCGGACGTTCTCGGCTGCGTCCCGAGAGCTCTCGTCGACGTGCGCCGGGTACTTGCGGGCAAACGAGAGCGTCTTGACCAGCGCCGGGTAGTGGCCGATTCGTGAGGCTCCGCGAAGTGCAGCCCGATAGGTATCCCGGTCGACGACGGCCATGATGAACCGCACCTCGCCGGCTGTCACGAGTTCCGCGTTCATCATGACGCGAGCCACACGGCCGTTGCCCTCTGAGAAGGGGTGGGCCTCGAAGGTGGCGAACTTCTGTGCCTGAGGCGAGCTCGGGCGATGTCGGGTGCGGTGTCGTCGATCTCCTCAGCGAGACGATCAAAGGCGTCGAGGCGCTGCGCATCGACGGGGCGGCCCGCAGCTCGACTCGCCAGCCGGGCGCTCTCGGCTGCTTGACGTCGCCGGCGCTCAGGGCGGCGCTGATGAGAGCGTCCGGAGCTGGCGACCGGCGATCCGGTTACGGAATCGCCGGCGGCTCAGGGATGACGCCCGGCCACGGCCAGGGTTGGCCCTGCTCGTGCACGAGCAGCAGGCTGCTGACCGCGGTGACCTGCAGCACGCGCTGCATGCGCCGCGGCACGTTGGCCAGTGCCAGCCGTTGCCCGGGTGGCAACTGCCGGTGCACGCCGAACAGCGCGGCCAGTCCAGCCGAGTCCAGGAACCCGACCTGCGCCATGTCCACGACGACGAGCGGGGCGCCGCCTGTCGCCGCCTCCTGGACAGCTCGACGAAAGCCCGATCCGGCCACCGCGTCCAGGTCTCCGGAGGCGTGCACGACGACCGCTCCGGGATAGCTCTCGACCGGGTGCCCGGCTGGGGACGGTGCGGCACTCACGATGCCCCCCGTGCGCCCAGCAGCGCATCATCCAGCCGGCTGGACACGGTGACGACGTCCGGCACGCCGCCGAGGCGAAGGACGCGCAGGATGAGCGCGTCGTCCGGGACGACGAGACGCAGCACCTGCTGGCGGTCCTGCAGTTTGCGCAGCATCCGGAAGATCAGCCGAAGGCCGGTGCTGTCGAGGTAGGTGACGTCGGTCAGGTCGAGCACCACACCAAGCGCACGATTGCTGACAGCGGCCTCGACCGAGCCGGTCAGGTCGTCGACGTTCGACAGGTCGATCTCGCCCATCAGCCTGGCAACCGGCCAGTCGGCATCGCCTTCGATGTTCACGGCTGCAACCGTCATACCCTCACCTGCTCCTGGACTGGGCTCTCAGCATGGCTGGTCGACGCGCCGCCGGCGAGCTTCCGGGACATGCGCACCTCGGTGCCACTGTCCGAGCGCAGCACTTCTACCTGGTCCATCAGCCCCTCGACCAGCTGCAGACCGCGGCCGCGGTCCCGCCCGCGGGCGCTGCGCCAGCGGCCGCGATCGCGGACGACGATCGTGACCAACCGCTCCTGCGGTTCGAAGTCGCACTCGACCTCGAACCGTGCGTTGCCCGGACCGTAGGCGTGTTCGATCGCGTTGGTTGCCGCCTCTGAGCAGGCCACGACCACGTCGTACCGCTCGAGCTCGTCGGCGCCGGCCTCGGAAAGCCACCGCTCGAGGGTGCGCCGCAGCTCGACCAGGCAGGCCGGTTCCGCCGGCCAGTCAACCCGTAACTGGCGGCCCAGGCTCGCCGAGGGGCGCACGATGAGCAGCGCGACGTCGTCGTCCGGGGCCTCCGCGCCGATCAGGCCTTCGATGACACCGTCGCAGAGGGCGTCAAGGTCGGCGCTGGGCGTCCCGAGCAGCGTTTCGAGCTTCGACAATCCCTCGGTTACCGGCAGCCCGCGACGCTCCACCAGGCCATCGGTGAACAGCGCCAGTGTGCTGCCGGGGGCGAGCCGGTGCCGGACCGTCGCATAGTGAACCTCCCGGACCGCGCCGACCGGTGGGCAGATCGGCTGCTCGAGGGGCTGCGCCCGGCCCGACTCATCGACCACGATCGGCGCGTAGTGCCCGGCGTTGGCCACGTCGAGGGTGCCCGCGACTGGGTCGAGCACCGCGAACAGGCAGGTCGCCATCTCGTCCGGCGCCTGCTCACAGCACAAGCGGTTCAGTTGGCCCATCGCCTCACCGGGGGCGAGCCCCTCGGCGATGTAGGCACGCAGGGCGTGGCGGAGCTGGCCCATCACCGACGCCGCGCGCAGGTCGTGGCCGGCGACGTCACCCATCACCAGACCGACCGCACCCGTGCGCAGAGGCATCACGTCGTACCAGTCGCCGCCCACCTGGGTGCCGGCGCCGCCGGGGAGGTAGCGCGCGGCGAGCCGGACACCTGGCAGATGCGGCAACGCCTCCGGGAGCAGGCTGTGTTGCAGCGTCTCGGCGACGCCGCGCTCGCGGGCGGCCATCGCGGTGATGGCCCGGCCGAGCCGGTTCAGCAACAGGGTGAGCCCGAGCAGGCCGACCAGCGCTGCCAGGGAGGCGGCGGTGATCCGCCAGCGCGCCGTGCGTTCGTCCCGGGCGGCACGGTTTTGGGTGGCGCTCGCCTCGGCGCCGAGCCGGGCCGTGACCGCAGCCTGCGCCTGCTCGAGCTGGACGAAGACCCCGGTAAAGGCGCTGAGCTGGATGCGGGCCGCGGCGGGGTCGCGGTGGGCCAGGCCGGCGAGGTCTTCGGCGGCAGCGACGTAGCGCAACTGCACCGGCCGCAGGCGCTGCAGCCCGGCGGCGAGCGTCCCGGGGAGGGTCACCTCGTCGACCCGGCGCAGGTCGGCGCGGAAACTGGCCGCGTCCAGCTTGAGCCCGCCGTTGAGGTCGACCGGCAGTGCGGCGCCATGCCCCTCGATCAGGGCCTGCAGGACGTCGGCATGCAGGGCGTCGTGGGCCTGGTCGGCGTCTTGGAAGTAGCGCTCGGTCAACGCGATCCGGCCGACGTCGGCGTAGGCCGAATCGACCCGCTGCAACCCGCTCAGGGTCGTGTGGACGACGACCAGCTCCAGCACGACCCCGGTGATCCCGATCAGGGCCATCTGCCGACGCGCCGTCACGCCGTACGACGCGCCGCGGGCACGCCCGGCTCGGTGGCCGACCCACGGCCTCCATCGGCCCTCAGCCACGGCGCTGGCCGCTTCGCGCCGGACTGCGGCCACGGGCCGGCTCGGCCTGACCAGGCGATGGCTCGGGCTGCTGCGCTGGCGTGGTGCTGAACGGGGTGGCTGGTGGCGCCGGAGCGGTCCATCGGCGTAGGGCGGTCAGCGCGAGCGGCGCAAGCACGAGCCCGAGCGCGGCGACGCCCACAGCGATGGCGAAGGCCGCCCGCGAGCGGGCCAGCTGATCCGAGGTTGTCGACGACGTCGGGGGAGCGGCTGGTGAGGCATTCCCACCGGCTGGGTCGACCCCGGACGCGGCGCCTTTGACCAGCTGCACCACCGGGGCCGGTTCCGCCGATCCGGCGGCGCCGTTCCAGGTGACGGTGCTGCGCTCGTAGCGCTGCACGACCCGCCAGGTCAGCGGACCAGAGCGGGCCGGGTTGCGGCCCTGCACCTGGAAGGCGGTGAAGGTGCCGACGGGGATGCGCCCGCCCTTCCACGCCACACCGACCGGGGCGCCGGCCTGCTTGCTGATCACCGTCTGCCAGCCCGGCAGCGCCTGGGCGACGTCGAGGGTGAATCCGGTGGGCAAGGTGACGTCCAACTCGACGGTGTCCTGGTCGGGCAGCTCGTTCGGGACCTGGATCGTGTAGAGCAGCAGTTGTCCAGGCGCCGCCCGGGCCGGCGTGACTGCGACGTGGGCCGATGCCGGCAACGCGAATGCCGCGAGCAGGGTCCCGGTGATCCCGGCCAGGGTGAGGGCTCGGCGCACGGTGGCTCCCGTCATGTCAGCTGATCCGGTGGTGCGGTGCCGGCAAGGACAGCGGCAACGGTGATGAGGGCCGCGGCTGCTGCCAGCTCGAAACGGGCGGCGCTCGCCAACTCGCCGCACGCAGCCAGCCGGGCCGTGGCCCCAGCTGCCCGCTGACTGATCCGCGGCACCAGCGACGCGGTGCTCGCCGAAGCGACCAGCAGCACGACCGCCCACAGCGCGAGCTTGGCGACGAGCTCGCCCCCCCAGGCCGTCCGGCCCAGCTGGCCCAGGCCCGAGACGTGCACCAGGGCCTCGTACAGACCGGTCGCCAGGACGACGAGCATGCACAGCTGGGCAACGTCGCTGAACCTGGCGGTGAGGGCGGCGGCGTGCTCGGCTCCGGCCGCCGGGTCCTGCCGCGCGGCCGCCCGGGCAACCGGCAGACCGGCGAGGGCGAGTGCCAACAGCCCTCCGGTCCAGACGCCGGCGGCGACCAGGTGGCTCCAGTCCACCGCCATCGACAGGACGGCGTCGGCGGCCGCGGTACCCGCGTGGCTGGACAGCGACACCGTGCCGAGCAACCCCAACCCCAGAGCGAGGTGTGCCCCCGTGGCCCGGCCGGCGGGCCGTCTCGATCCGGTGTACGCCATGGCGAGTGCTCCCCCGAGCAGCAGCAAACCGGTCTCGCGCGCCGCGAGCAGCTGGCCGGTGCGGGTGCTGCCCAGGAAGGTGCCGAGCTCGGGCAGATGCCGCCACACGCGGGCGGCGGGGAAGCCGCGGGACTGGGCCAGGGTGTCGACGGTGAGCAGCATGTTCCCGACGACCGCCATCAGCAGCGCGATCGTCAGCAGTGGTCGGAGCCGCCGCTGCACGGCCGCCGCAGCGTCAGTGGGCACGGGCGGGGGCCGCCGATGACCGACGCCGAGCACGAGCAGCGGGAAGGCGAGCAGCCCGACCAGGGCGAGCAACCCGACATCGTCGAGCGCCCGCCCGGTCCCACCGAGCAGCGAGGGGCCGAAGCCGCTGTTCGACGTTGCCGTCAGCGAGCCGGTCGCGGCCCCGACGGCAAACCGGAACGATGCCGCGACCGGGTGTCCGTCGACCGACAGGACTCGCCAGGTGACGGCGTACGTCCCCCTCGGCAGCCGGGGCGGCAGCGCGGCGCGCAGGACCGTGGCATCGCGCGGGTCCCGCGTGGTGCGCACGCCGGCCAACGCGCGACCCTCGGGACCGGTGACGAGCACCTGGCTCTGCCCGGGCTCGACGACCTCGGTGAAGGCCAGCCGCACCGTCGCCGGCGAGCCGGTCACCGTGGCCGCCGCGGCAGGCACGCTGCCGCGCAGCCGGGCATGCGCCAGCGCCGGCGTCGCGCCGCCGACGAGCAGGACCCCGGCGCCGACCATGGCGGCGACACCGAGCAGCATCCGCCGCCGGCTGGCATGCCCCGTGCGCAGGCCGACCGGGCACCCGGGGAACCGCGGCTGCTGCACGCCTCAACCTTCCTACGACGACTCGAGCGGTGGGCTCACCCGGCAGGGTGATCCTGCGACCTTTGACGAACCTTGTCCGACGAACGTTGGCACGACGTGTATCAAGGCGGCCAGGTCGCGGCTCTGCATGAGGTCGGGCAGACCCGGCACTCTTCCCGGCGCTGGCTACCGGGGACCAGGAACGGGCCGGGGGGTGGGGCGAGCAGTGCGCATCGATGTGTGGGGGACGTTGCGCGTCTCGATGGATGGTCGGGTCGTCACGCCCCGGGACTTCTCGGGGGTCAAACCCAAGCAGCTGCTCGAGATCCTGGTCGCCGATCGTGGGCACACCGTGTCCAAGTCGCGCCTGGCCGAGTTGCTGTGGACCGACACCCTGCCGCAGAACTACCCGGCGACGCTTGAGACCTACGTCTCGGTGATGCGCCAAACGCTCGAGCCCGGTGGCCGGGCCCGCGATTCGGTCGTCGTGACCGAACCCGGCGGCTACCGGCTGGATGCCGAGCAGACGACCGTGGACATCGAGGAGTTCGACCGGCTCGTCCGGGCCGCGGCGGATTTGCAGCCGGTGCAGGCGCTGGACCGGCTCAATGCGGCGCTCGCGCTTATTCGCGGCCCTGTCCTTGAGGATGAGCCCTACGCGGCCTGGGCCGACGAGCTGCGCAATGCCTACGCCCAGAAGCAGGTCCAGGTCCTCATCGACGCAGGGCGGCTGTCGCTGATCACCGGTGAGGCCGGAGCGGCGCTCGCCCTTGCCGAGCGGGCGGTCTCGCTGGACCCGCTCGCCGAGGCCGCCTACCAGGTGCTGATGACGGCCTCCTACGCGCTGTGGCGGCAGGAGGAGGCACTTCGGGCGTTCGACCGGTGCCGCACCCTGCTCGCCGACGAGCTCGGCGTCGACCCGATGGACGAGACGGTCGCCCTGCACCTGGCGATCCTGCGGCACGAGGACGTCGCGGCGTTGATGCC
>JAYTOZ010000271.1:0-1611 GCA_043747515.1 Frankiales bacterium
AGGTCGGCGCCGCCGACGGTGACCCGCCCGCTGCCCGGTGGGTGCACCCCGGCGAGGAGCCGGCCGAGCGTGGACTTGCCGGCACCGGACGGCCCGACGATCGCGAGCCGCTCGCCGGGCCGCAGCGTCACGCTGATGCCGGCCAGCACCTCGCGGCCGGCGTCGTAGGAGAAGTGGACGTCCTGCGCCCGGAGCTGCTCGTCGGCGGGTTCGACCGCCGTCGGGGTGCGGTCGTCGGGCACCTCCCGGACGCCGAGCAGCCGGGCGAACGACGCACCGCCGACCTGCAGCTCATCGAGCCAGGACAGGACGTTGTCGACCGGGTCGATGAGCTGCGCGGCGTACAGGGTGACTGCGGTGACCTGGGCCAGGCTGCCGTGGCCGGCGATCGCCAGCAGCCCGCCGACGGCCAGCGTCGCGACGACGGGCAGGGTGAACGAGACGTCGGCGACCGGGAAGAACCGGCAGCGCAGCCGCAGTGTGTAGCGCTCGGCGGCGTAGTTGGCGCCGAGATCGGCTTCGGCCAGGGCGATCCGGTGCGCACCGAGGCCCAGCGCGTCGGCGGTCCGCCCGGCCTCGATGGTCTCGGTGACCCGGGCGTTGAACGTCGAGGCGGTGGACCGCTCGGCGAGGTAGCCGGCCGGGGCGCGCCGGAGATACCAGTGGGTACCGGCCCAGAGCACCGGCACCGTGACGGCGGCCGCCGCGGCCGACGCCAGCGGGGCGACCAGCAGCATCGCGGTGACGATCGCCAGCACGTTGACCGCGCCGACCAGGATCTCAGGGACGGCAAAGCGGACCGACTTGGACACCGCGTCGACGTCACTGGTCGTCCGGGTCAGCAGGTCACCGGTGCCGGCCCGCTCCACGGTGCCGAGCGGCAACGCGAGGATCCCCTCGACGAAGTCCTCCCGCAGCTCGGCGAGCACCCGCTCGCCGAGGACGAAGGACCGCAGCCGGGCCGTCCGGGTAAGCACCGCGGCGGCCAGCAGGGCAACGGCCAGCAGCAGCGTCGTCCGGTCGACGTCGGCCCGGGTGAGCCCGGCATCGAGGGCCCCGACGAGGTGGCCGAGCAGGCGGGCGGGCACCAGTGCCGCCGCGGTCGCCAGCAGGTGCAGCCCGGCGCAGGCCAACAGCGCCCGCCGGTGCGTGCCGGCCAGCTCGCGGGCGCGTCGGCGCACGGTGGCGCGCCCGGCGACCGGCAGGGCGCTGCTCATGCGAGCACGTCCTCGCGGGCCACGACCGAGCGGTAGGCCGACGTCGCGAGCAGCTCGGCATGCGTCCCGCGGGCCACCACCTGGCCCTTGACAAGCAGCAGCACCACATCGGCCTGTTCCAGCAGGAGCGGGGAGGTGGAGCTCACCAGCGTCGTCCGGCCGCTGCGGGCGGCCCGGAGCCGCCGGGCGATCCGGGCCTCGGTGTGGGCGTCGACCGAGGAGGTCGGCTCGTCGAGCAGCAGGATCTCGGCACCGGTGAGCAGCGCCCGGGCGAGCACCAGCCGCTGCCGCTGGCCACCGGACAGCTCGCGGGCCCGCTCCGTCAGCTCGGTGTCGAGGCCGCCCGGCAGCGCCTGCAGGATGTCCTCGGCGCTGGCGACCTCGAGGGCGGCCC
>JAYTOZ010000272.1:0-5163 GCA_043747515.1 Frankiales bacterium
GTCGTTCGGCGGGGGAAGTGGCGGCCCGGACCGAATCGGCGCAGCGCGCAGGAGTCCAGGGAGCAGCCCCGGCGGAAGCTGCCGTGGGTTGCTCGGCCCGGCTGCGCCGGTGGCAGACTTGGCCGGTCCCCGCTCTGCGAGGTGACACCATCCGCCTTGGTGTAACGGCAACACAGGACCCTTTGGTGGTCTCAGTTCCAGGTTCGAATCCTGGGGGCGGAGCAGTCCGGCAGGCCCAGCAGGACCGGTAGACTCGCCGCGCCGGGTGCTCCGGTGAGCACCCATCGCGAGGAGTCTGCGCCGTGACGTCCGCCTCCCCCGGTGGCGTGGCCGCTGTGATCGTCCTGGCCGCCGGTGAAGGCACCCGGATGCGCAGCGGCTTGCCCAAGGTGCTGCACGCGCTCGGTGGGCGTTCGATGATCGAGCACGTCACCTCAGTGGCGGCCGGCCTCGACCCCGTCCATCTGCTCGTCGTGGTCGGGCACGCCCGCGACGAGGTCACCGCCGCGCTGCCGCCGGGTGCCCGCGCCGTCGTGCAGGACCAGCAGCTCGGCACGGGCCACGCCGTCCGCGTGGCGCTCGAATCCGTCGCGCACCTCGAGGGCACCGTCATCGTGCTGCCGGGCGACGCTCCGCTGCTCACCGCCCAGACGTTGCGCCGCCTGGTGGAGGCGCACGAACGCACCGCGGCGACGACGACGATGCTGACCGCACGGGTGCCAGACCCCACCGGTTACGGTCGCGTCGTACGGGACGCATCCGGCCAGGTCATCCGCGTCGTGGAGCACAAGGACGCCGACGCGGCGACCCTGGCTGTCGACGAGGTCGCTACCAGCGTCTACGCCTTCGCCGCCGGGCCGCTGCGGGAGGCGCTCGACCGGCTGGGCACCGACAACGCTCAGGGCGAGCTGTATCTCACCGACGTGGTCGAGCTGCATCGCGCGGCGGGGCTGGCCGTCGGCGCGCAGCTGGCCGGCGACCCCGACGAGACCCGCGGCGTCAACGACCGGGCCCAGCTCGCCGAGCTCGCCCGCCTCCTGCGCGACCGCACCGTCCTGGCCCACCAGCGCGCCGGGGTGGCCTTTCTGGATCCGCAGACCGCCTGGGTCGACGTCGATGTGCTGCTCGAGCCCGACGTGACCATCGCCCAGGGCGTGCAACTGCACGGCCGGACCGTCGTACGCCGGGGCGCGGTTGTCGGTCCGGACACCACATTGATCGACTGCGAGGTCGGGGAGGACGCGAGCGTGGTCCGCAGCCACTGCAGCGGCGCGGTCATCGGAGCCGAAGCGACCGTCGGGCCGTTCACCTACCTGCGGCCGGGGGCGGTGCTCGGCCGCGGCGTCAAGACCGGGGCCTACGTCGAGGTCAAGGCCAGCACGATTGGCGACGGCAGCAAGGTGCCACACCTGGCCTACGTCGGCGACGCGACAGTTGGGACCGGCAGCAACATCGGCGCCGGCACGATCGTCGTCAACTACGACGGCCGGGACAAGCACCGGACGACCGTCGGGGACGACGTCCGGATCGGTAGCAACAACGTGCTCGTGGCGCCCGTCACGGTGCACGACGGTGCCTACACGGCCGCCGGTTCGGCGATCACCGAGGACGTGCCGGCCGGCGCGCTCGGCGTCGGCCGGGCCAAGCAGCGCATCATCGAGGGCTGGGTCGCCAGACGGCGCCCGCCGCACCAGGGGAGCAGCGGATGAGTGGCCTTGAGATCCAGAGCCGCAAGAACCTCATGCTGTTCACCGGCCGGGCGGCGCCCGAGCTGGCTGCGGAGGTCGGCGTCGACTTGGGGGTCGCGCCGGTCCCGACCTCGGCATACGACTTCGCCAACGGCGAGATCTTCGTACGCTTCGAGGAGTCGGTTCGCGGCTGCGACGCCTTCGTGATGCAGAGCCACGCCGCCCCCATCAACACCTGGGTGATGGAGCAGCTGCTGATGGTCGATGCCCTCAAACGGGCGAGCGCCAAGCGGATCACCGTCGTGATGCCGTTCTATCCCTACGCCCGCCAGGACAAAAAGCACCGCGGCCGCGAGCCGATCAGCGCTCGCCTGATCGCTGACCTGTTCAAGACCGCCGGCGCAGACCGGCTGATGAGCGTCGACCTGCACACCGCCCAGATCCAGGGTTTCTTCGACGGCCCGGTCGACCACCTGTTCGCGCTGCCGCTGCTGGCGGACTACGTCGCGAGCCGCTATGACACCGAGAACATGACGGTGGTCTCCCCGGACTCCGGCCGGGTGCGGGTCGCCGAGCGCTGGACCGACCGGCTCGGCGGCTGCCCGCTGGCCTTCATCCACAAGACCCGCGACCCCCTGGTACCGAACCAGGTCGTCGCCAACAGGGTCGTCGGCGACGTGCAGGGCCGGGTCTGCGTCGTGGTCGACGACATGATCGACACCGGCGGCACGATCACCAAGGCCGCCGACGTGCTGTACGCCGCGGGGGCGACGGACGTGGTCATCGCGGCGACCCACGGGGTGCTCTCGGGGCCCGCCATCGACCGGCTCAAGAACAGCCGCGTCTCGGAGACCATCATCACCAACACGCTGCCGGTCAGCGACGACCAGCGCTTCGACAAGCTCACCGTGCTCTCGATCGCGCCGCTGCTGGCCCGGGCGATCAGTGAGGTCTTCGAGGACGGGTCGGTGACCTCGCTGTTCGACGGGGCGGCCTGAGGAGTCGGCTAGACTCGACCACCACGCCTGAGCGCCCCAGCTGTGATCCACCAGCTCTGATCCAACCGAAACACTGCATCGAGGAGTCCCGTCGTGTCCGAGGTCCGCATCGTCGCCGAGTCGCGCACCGAGTTCGGCAAGGGCCCGGCCCGCCGGACGCGCCGCGCCGGCAAGGTGCCCGCCGTGCTCTACGGGCACGGTGACAAGCCTCGCCACCTGTCTTTGCCCGGTCACGAGTTGATGCTCGCGCTCAAGCACGACAGCAACGTGCTGCTCACCCTGCAGACCGCTGACGGCGATCAACTGGCGCTGCCCAAGGTGATCGTCCGGGATCCGATCAGAGGCCATCTCGAGCACGTCGACTTCGTGGCCGTCCGCCGTGGCGAGAAGGTCACCGTCGAGGTCCCGATCACGCTCATCGGCGAGGCCGACCCGGACACCCTGGTCGATCAGCAGACGATGACCTTGACGGTCGAGGCCGACGCCACCCAGCTGCCCGACCACCTCGAGATCAGCATCAAGGGCCTGCGCGCCGGCATGCACCTGTCGGCCAAGCACATCACGCTGCCGGCCGGCACGATCCTGGCCCAGGATCCCGAGCACGTCATCGTTCAGGGCCTCGGTGTGATCTCCGAGGAGCAGCTCGAGGCCGAGCTCGACGCGGCGGCAGCTGAGCTCGCGCCCGACGAGCCGGTGGCCGAGGGCGACAGCGCGGACGCCGAGGGCAGCGAGCCCGACAAGGCGGGCGACGGCGACGACGCACCGGCCACCGAGGCCTAGCCGGCTCCGCATCCCGGGGAAGGTTGCCGATGCCGGACGATTGCTGGCTCATCGTCGGGCTGGGCAACCCCGGCCCGTCGTACGCCGGGAACCGGCACAACGCGGGCTTTCTCGTGCTCGATCTGCTTGCCGATCGCATGGGGGGTCGCTTCAAGGCGCATCGGGGGCGGGCTGATGTGGTCGAGGGTCGGCTGGCCGGCCGGCGGGTCGTGCTGACCAAACCCAAGTCCTACATGAACGAGTCCGGCGGGCCGGTGGCGAGCATGCGGGGCTTTTTCAAGGTGCCGGTCGAGCGGATCGTCGTCGTGCACGACGAGCTCGACCTGCCGTTCGGCGGCCTGCGCCTCAAGCGCGGCGGTGGGGACGGCGGGCACAACGGGTTGAAGTCACTCACCACCTCGCTCGGCAGCAAGGACTACCTGCGGGTGCGCTTCGGGATCGGCCGCCCGCCCGGCCGGCAGGACCCGGCCGCCTACGTCTTGAAGGACTTCTCCACGACCGAGCGCCGGGAGCTGCCCTTCCTGTTCGATCGCGCCGCCGACGCCGCCGAGGCGCTCGTGGTCCAAAGTCTGGAGCAGGCGCAGAATGCCTTCCACGCACCAGCATCGGCTTAGAGGCGGACCCAGGAGGTCTGCCACCGGCGGCTCACCGGCGAATCGATGGAGTCGACCAGCAGGCTGACCAGGCCGGATTGCACCCCGGCCACGTCCGCTGTCGGATGCTCAGCGGCCCGACCGTGCAGCGGCTCGCCGCCGTGCCGCACCTCGACCGACAGGTTGTCCCCGGGGGTGCTGCGCACCTCCAGGGTGAGCAGATCGCCCTCGCCCCGCACCGACACCTCCAAGCCCCAGTGGTCGTCGCCGAAGCGCAGCCGTCGCACGTCGCTGCGGTCGCTGAATCGCCGGTCGCCATCAATCAACGAGTCGTAGACGAGGTCGGCGATCCGGGTGCCGGGGGTTCGGCCGTTGAACGCGTCGCGGGCGGCCTGCACCACGTCCACGGGAACGGCGAGGATGTCAACCTCCTGCGCTGGCGACGGCGTTGGCTGGCGGGGCGAGGCGGGTGCAGCAGCCTCAGAAGCTCGGGTCACCAGGGCTCCTCGCGTAGGCCGTGCTCCGCTGCTGCGCGAAAGGCTAGAGGCCGAACCGGCTGCCCGCTCGTCGGGCGCCCCACCAGCTGTCCGAGCGCGACCACCGGCCGTGTGCTGAGCATCGCGTCGCACCTCCCGGAGCTGTTCCCACGAAACAGGAGGGCGGCCGGGCGGCCGGTGATACATCGGCGGACATCTCAGTGTGCGTGCTGGGCGGACCGGGGCGCCGGAATCGTGCTGCATCGAAGCCCCGCACCCGCGGCGTGGGCGCGGGCTTCCCGCTCGACGGTCTGCAGGAGCACCTGCTCGACCTGCGCCCCGAGGTGCGGTTGGCTTTCCAGGAGCTCGAGGACCCGCAGCCAGCCGAGCTGGCAGACGACCCGACCGACGTCCGTGGGCAGCCCGGCGTCGCGGGCGGCCCGCCAGACCACCACGGCGTACTGCTCGACGAGCTCGGCCCAGGCGGCCGCGTCGCCGGCTGCCGCGGCCGCTGTCAGCAACTCGTCCGGCTGCAGCAGGGACGGGTCGCGGCAGCTTCGTGGACCTACGATCGTCGGCGCGGTCGAGCTCACAGGTGCCTCCTTGCGGGCCGAGGGGGGGACGGCGT
>JAYTOZ010000273.1:0-6972 GCA_043747515.1 Frankiales bacterium
CAGGACGTCACGCCCCTGCAGCAGCGACTGCTCGATGCCTGGCTCGGCGACCGCGACGACCTGTGCGTCGTCGGCGACGCCCATCAGACGATCTACAGCTTCACCGGTGCGACGCCCGCCTACCTGCTGCGGTTCCGGGAGCGTTGGCCGGCCGCGACCGTGGTGCGGCTGGTCCGCGACTACCGCTCCACCCCCGAGGTGGTGGCGCTCGCCAACGGGGTCATCGCCAGGGCGACGGCGACGACCGCACGGCTCGAGCTGCTCGCCCAGCGTCCGGCCGGCCCGGCGCCGCGCTTCGCCGAGCACGATGACGAGCCGGCTGAGGCCGCCGCCGTGGCCCGCCGCTGTGCGGAGCTGATCGCCGCGGGCACCCCGGCCGCCGAGCTGGCTGTGCTCTATCGGATCAACGCGCAGTCGGCGGCCTACGAGACGGCGTTGACAGACGCCGGTGTGCCCTACCTGGTGCGTGGCGGCGAACGGTTCTTCGACCGCGCGGAGGTCCGGGAAGCCGTGCTCATGCTGCGCGGCGCGGCCCGGGCCGGGGACACCGATGCGCCCGTGGGGCTCGCCGACGCGGTCACCGAGGTGCTCAAGACGGTCGGGGGCTGGGGGCCGGACGCCCCACCCGCCGGCGCCGGCGCGGTCCGCGAACGCTGGGAGTCCCTGGCCGCGCTGCACCGGCTCGCCGTCGACCTGGCCGGCGCCGATCCCGAGGCGGGCCTGCGAGAGCTGGTGGCGGAGCTCGAGGAGCGGGCCACCGCGCAGCATGCACCGACCGTCGACGGGGTCACCCTTGCCTCGCTGCACGCCGCCAAGGGGCTCGAGTGGGACGCGGTCTTCCTGGTGGGCCTGGTCGACGGGACGCTTCCGCTCGTGCATGCCGACACCCCGGAACAGGTCGAGGAGGAGCGGCGCCTGCTCTACGTCGGAATCACCAGGGCCCGCGAGCACCTGTCGCTGTCCTGGGCGCTGGCCCGCAGCCCCGGAGGTCGCGCCACCCGACGGCCGTCCCGCTTCCTCGACGGGCTGCTGCAGGGCGTGACGTCGCGGGCCACCATCCCCGGTGCCGCCAAGCCCGCGCGGAGCAGGGGGTCAGCCGGCCCGGTGTCCTGCCGGGTCTGCGGCGCCGTCCTCGCCCAGGCCGTCGACCGCAAACTCGGCCGGTGCGCGACCTGCCCGGCCGACCGGGACGAGGCGTTGTTCGAAGCCCTTCGCACCTGGCGGGCGGCCCGGGCCAAGGAGCTCGGCCAGCCGGCCTACTGCGTCTTCACCGACGCGACCCTGGCGGCCATTGCCGAACAACGGCCGGTCTCGGTGGCCGCACTGGTCAAGATCCCCGGCATCGGCCAGCGCAAGCTGGACATCTTCGGCCAGGACGTCCTGACCCTCGTCGGCAGTGCAGACGCCGTAGGTGCATCAGGCGGGTAGGCAAGCGACTCCGTAAAAGGCGTTGCCGTCACCAGCCCGGCTGTTCTACCGTCCCGACAACGCCGTCACAAGATGCTGACGAACGACCGCGGGAGGTGCGACATGGAGACGACTTTCACCGCCATGTCAGCCGCCACCGGCCTCGCGCACCCCTTCCTGCCGCCCATCGCAGGGGCTAAGGGGACAGCTCTGTCCGGCCTGCGCATCGGTGCCGGCGCCGGCCTCGTCCCCGCCGCCACCAGCCCGGTTGCCGGCGCCACTGCCCCGGCGTACACGCCCGTATTCCGACTTGTGACCGACAGTCACACCGATGCCACCCAGGTCCCGCTTCGAGGACGACCGGTCTGACACCAGACCAGCCGACTTCGAGGCCGCGGAACCCACCTGGGTACCGCGGCCTCTTGCATGTCCAGCCCACCCGCAGCACCAGCAGCCCACCGCGACCCGGCGGGCCACCAGCACCGAGGAAGTCCCGACCGATGTCTACTCAGACCTGCACCGAGTCTTTCGAGATCATCTTCGCGCCCGAACCTCAGGCCCGGCGCAGCCGATGCCTGCCCTGTCACGGCGCCGACCCCGACCTGTGGTTCGCCGAGTCACCAGCCGACGTCGAGGCCGCCAAGGCCATCTGCACGCCGTGCCCACTGCGCGAGGCCTGCCTCGCCGGTGCGCTCGAGCGCGCCGAGCCGTGGGGCGTGTGGGGCGGCCAGCTGGTCCTCGCCGGCGTGATCGTGCCCCAAAAGCGACCCCGTGGCCGTCCCCGCAAGGACGACCCGGCCAACCGCCCGATCCAGACCGATGCCGCCGCATGAGCGGTGCGTCGTCCCGCGTTCGCCATCCCAACAGGAGCTTCGCCATGCACACCCTGCTGTTCGAACAGATTGCCAGGAGCCTCGCGCTCGAACGACAACAGCAGGCGGCTGCCGACAACCGCGCCGCCCGCCTGCGCGCCGTACGACGCTGGCAGCGCCGCCAGGAGAACGCCGAGCGCCACGTGCGGCTGCTCCTGCTCCGCTGACAGTCCCCGCCTCCCTGCCCCGCCTCCACCCTCTCCCCGCCCTCGTCCACGGGGAGGTGTCGGGGCGGGGAGCGTCGATGTGGATGCTCGGCGCGCAGCAACCACAACAGCACCGGAAGCGGTCGCGGCGCCTCGTGTGGGCACGCCCAGCCGGCCGCAACCGCGACCCGGTCGGTCGGTTGCTGCTGTTGTGGTCGTCTCGTCGTCGAGCGGCGGGTCCGTAGGCTGACAATGTGCCGCTTCCCGACCGGACCCTCACTCCACAGCTGTCCGGCGGTGCGGCCGGGGATCTGCGCGAGAGGGCGCTGGCTGTCTTGCTGAGCCCTGCTCTCGCGCACGTCGTCGATCTCGTCTGCTGGCGGCAGGACGCGCTGGTCCACGTCGCCGACAGCCTGGGCCACAGCACGCTGGCGGCCGACGGCGCCACCGTCGTGCTGGCCGGACGGGATCCCGTTGCCGATCAGGACCCGCTCAGCGACAGCTCATACCCGTTCGCGGCCGCCCGGCTGCACTCGCTGTTCGCCGAGCGCCGCGCCCCCGACCTCGCCGTCGTGCACACCGGCGCCCACCACTGGCCTGAGCGCGGTGGCCATCTCGGCGAGCACGGATCGCTCGGCAGCGTGCAGTCGCGCGCACCGTTCGTGCTGTCGGGCGCGGGTGTCGGCGCTCGCGGCGTCCTCGACCGTGCCGTGCGGACCGTCGATGTCGGCGCCACCCTTGCGCTGCTCTCGGGCGCGGCGTACGACGGGATGGACGGCGTGCCAATCGATCTCGCCGTCCCCACGGCCCGGCACGTGATCGGGTTGCTCTGGGACGGTGCTCACTGCGCGGACCTGCTCAAGCTGGCCGCGAGCGGGGCGCTGCCCAACGTCGCCCGCCTGCTGGCCCGTGGCTGCGCCCTGCGGGGCGGGGCCGTTGCGGAGTTCCCGAGCGTGACGCTTGTCAACCACACCTGCGCGCTGACCGGGGTCGGCCCCGGCCGGCACGGGATTGTCAACAACGCGTTCTACGACCGGGAGCTCGGCGAGCAGGTCGTCCCGAACAGCGCCGCCACCTGGCATCGTTCGATGGACTGGCTGCGGCCGGGGGTGCGCACCGTGTTCGAGCGGTTGCCGGAACCGCTGGTGAGCGCGTGCGTCAACGAACCCGTCGACCGCGGAGCGACCTGGTCGACCTTCGCCATGGTCCGGGCGATGGCCGGCGCGGGTACTGGCTCGCTGGTGTCAACCCTGCCGCCCGCCGAAGAAGACCCGCGGGCGACGCAGGAGTTCGTGGTGGCGAACGGTGACTACCGGTGGGGGTCGCAGATCGACGCGAGCGGCCTGGAGCAGGTGCTCGACCTGTGGCGTGAGGGCGTGCCGCCACGGCTGACCTGGTGGAACACGACGCTGACCGACAGTGCGCATCACGCCGGCGGCCCCGGCTCACCGATCGCGCGGGCCGGGCTGCGCGACGCCGACGAGCGGCTCGGGGTCTGGCTCGACCTCGTCGAGGCGCGGGGGCTGACGGACGACACGGTCGTGCTGCTCACCGCGGACCACGGAATGCAGGCCGCTGTACCCGGCTGCTCCGGTGACTGGGACGCGGCGCTGACCGAGGCCGGCGTGCCCTACCGCGACGAGGCGTACGGCTTCATTTATCTCGGGGTGTGAGACACACTTGTTTCGACGAAGGCCTCTGTGCAGCAGGGGCTTACATGTGATTCGAGGGCGTCCGCGACAGACCGCTGGAGACACGCACCGGCTGGAGGTGCTCCGCTCCTCCTCGACGGTGGCGCTGCCGTCGGGGTGTGCGGCAAGTGCGGCACGCCACCACAACGGGCGGTGCGGGCATCGGCCCCCGTGAGCGCCACGCCGACTGCTTCGTCGTACGACCATGGTCTACCGCAGTTTCCTCAAAGGTCGGGCGTGTTCATTACCTGCGTAGACCGAGCGGTCGGCAGACAGGGGACGTCATGGGGCTCAGGCGGCGGCACGCAGCGACAGACCTGGCATCGGGCCAACCGCCCGTCACGGCGGGGCTCACGTCGGGTCGCGTGTCACGTCGCGGTCTGCTGACCGGCGCGGTTGGCATGGCGGCAGTACCCATGCTCGGCCAGATGGCCTCCGCGGCAACCGTGTCGCCTCCCCAGCCCCCGGTCCCGAGCGGGCCCAAGCTGACGCTGGCGGGCGGTCGAGGGCATGGCGTCGGGGACGCGCGTGGCGCGGACATCGCCGTGACAAACGCACGCGCAACGCAGGGACGCTTTGGCCTGATGTTCCCCGATCTCCAGCCGTTCCTGCCCGACGACGACCTGCTCGTCGGCCTGTCCAAGCAGATGGTCGACCCCCGGCCCCCGCTCGAGGACGTCTCGCTCAGCGCCGATGGCTTCGACAACCCCTACATCCCGGCCGGGTACACCTACTTCGGCCAGTTTGTGGACCACGACATGACCCGGGACCCGACGCCGCTGCCGCAGCAGCAGGTGGATCCACACGCCTTGCAGAACTTCGACACCCCGTTCTTCGACCTTGGGTCGGTCTACGGGCGCGGGCCGGTCGCGGACCCGCAGCTGTACGACCCGGCCCGGCCAGGGGTGTTGCTCCTCAGCCGCGTGCAGGGTGGACCGCTGGACCTGCCGCGAGCCGCGGACGGCACCGCCTTCGTGGGCGACCCACGCAACGACGAAAACCTGATCATCGCTCAGCTGCAGATTGCCTTCTTGCAACTGCACAACCAATTCCTCGCGTCGGGCATGAGCTTCACCGAGGCCCAGCAGCAGACCCGCTGGCACTACCAGTGGGTGATCGTGCACGACTATCTGCCGCACATCGTCGGCCAGGACCTCGTCACCCAGATGCTGCAACCGGGCCCGCGGGGGACCATCGCGGTGGACAACCGCTTCTACCGACCGGGCAACCGGTTTCGCCCGATGATGCCGCTCGAGTATTCCGTGGCCGCCTACCGCTACGGCCACAGCATGATCCGCGCTGAGTACGAGATGCACGAAGGCAACACCATGCCGCTGTTCGGGCCGCAGGGGAGCGACCTGCGTGGCTCGCGTCCGCTGCCCGCCGAAGCCTGGGCGGACTGGAACTACTTCTTCGAGCTCCCGAACATCGAGCAACCCGACGACCGCAACATGACCCGGATGATCGATACGAAGTTGTCGCTGCCGCTGGCCAATCTGCCGCCGAGTGTCGTGGCCCACATCGACGGCGCCATCCTCGCGCTGGCCGAGCGGAACCTGCTCCGCGGCAAGCGCCTCGGCCTACCGGCCGGGCAGGACGTGGCGACCGCGATGGGGGTTGCACCGATCCCGAACGAGAGGCTCGGGCTGACCGACGCGCGGTGGGGCGGCAAGGCGCCGCTGTGGTTCTACGTGCTCAAGGAGGCCGAGTTGGGCGGTGGCTGCCGCCTCGGACCAGTCGGCGGTCGAGTCGTCGCCGAGGTCATCCTGGGCCTGCTGGCCCGCGACCTGACGTCCTACTTCAACGCGCCCACACCGTGGAGCCCGGCCGCAACCCCCTTTGCCATGGGCGATCTGCTCGTCATGGCCGGCGCCGTACCGCTTGGTGCGTTCGGCTAGGACACGGCACCAGCTCCGCGGCACCGGGCTCGTTGTCGCGGCACGACCGGGGAGCTCACACCCCGGCGCCGACCTCTGCCGCGCGCATCGTCGCGCTGTACAAGTACGTGTCGCCCGCAGCTGCGGCTGGCTGCAGATCCGCGACCGCGGGTGGCACCCAGGACGGGAAAGAGGCGGCACTCCCCGCTGCAGGTACCCATCTGTGGGGTCACAGGTGCGCCGAAGGTCGTAGGACCAAGGTCGCAGCCAGGCGCCGCGGCCATCCGGCCATCGATGCCCGAGCTCGGAGGGGATCAACATGTACGAGGTCAGCGACGACCCCCGAGACCCGGGTGCGCAATCAACCAAGGTGCATCGCAGACAGCACTGCGCGAGCCACGCCCAGCTGCCTTTGGCCCGGAGCACGGCGACGGCGCTGTTCGGCCTTTCGCTGGCGATGTCGATCGTCGGCGGCTCGTGGCTGTCCAATCTGCGAACGGCGATGGATGGTGCGGTCGGCCACAACCCGGTGCTCCTGCAGGGCTTGCTCGATGCCGTCCTGCCGCTGCCACTGGTACTCGTGGGGGTCGGTTGCGCGTCAACACTGGCCAGCAGGGTTGCGCGGCGGTTGCAGCAGTCCGCGCTCGGCTGCGCGACGACCCGAGCCGTCTTGGCCAGCCTGGCCGGGGCACTCGCACTTGGTCTGGTGTCGCCGCTCACGCACCTGCTCTCCGCTTCGGACACATCGGGGCAGCTGCTGGCTGAACTCCTGGACAGCATGTTCCTGGCGCTGCCAGTCACTCTGCTGCTAGCAGCCGGCTTCGGCGCACTCGCCGCTCGGCGGGGTGCGCGCCGGCTTCGGGCTGCCGTCCCTTCGCGACGGCTGCGCCGTCCGCTCGCGCACCTCACCGCCTGCGCAGTCTCGTTGAGCACGCTTGGGATCCCGCTGTTGGCTGCGCCCGCGCAGGCGTCGGTGGCC
>JAYTOZ010000274.1:0-2803 GCA_043747515.1 Frankiales bacterium
ATGCCGCCCCCGGGCCGGCCCATGTTTCCGAGCAGCAGTTGGATGATGGCCGACCCGCGGATGTACTGCGCACCGACCGAGTGGTGCGTCCAGCCAACCGAGTAGACCCAGCAGGTCGTCCGGTCGCGGCCGCTGTTGGCCGTGACGGCCTCGCAGACCTCCAGGAACAACTCCTTCGGGACGCCGCAAACCTGCTCGACCATCTCCGGGGTGTAGCGGGCGTAGTGCCGCTTCAGCACCTGGAACACGGTGTTGGGGTCCTGCAGCGTCTGGTCCCGCGGCGGGATGCCGTGCGGCAACGACGCGCCCCGGCTGCCGAGCTCATGGCCGGAGCCGCGCTCCTTTGACGAGGTCGCCGGCTCCGACGAGTGCTTGTCCATCCCCTGGTAGTGCCAGCTGTCCGCGTCGTACGTCGCCGTCTGCGGGTCGTAGCCGCTGAACAGGCCGTCGAGGTCCTCGGTGTCGACGAAGTCCTCGCGGACCAGGAACGAAGCGTTGGTGTAGGCCTTGACGTACTCCTCGAAGTACTTGCCGGTCGCCAGGATGTAGTTCACGATCCCGCCCAGGAAGGCGATGTCGCTGCCGGCGCGGAGCGGGACGTGGGTGTCCGACACCGCTGAGGTGCGGGTGAAGCGAGGGTCGATGTGGATGATCTTTGCGCCACGCGCCTTGGCCTCCATCACCCACTGGAAGCCGACTGGGTGACACTCGGCCATGTTCGAGCCTTGGATGACGATGCAGTCAGCGTGCTGCAGGTCCTGCAGGAAGGTCGTGGCGCCGCCGCGGCCGAACGAGGTGCCCAAACTGGGCACCGTGGAGCTGTGTCATATGCGGGCTTGATTCTCGATCTGGACGGCGCCGAGCGCCGTGAACAGCTTCTTGATCAGGTAGTTCTCCTCGTTGTCGAGGGTGGCCCCACCCAGGCTCGCGAACCCCAGTGTGCGATTGACCCGCTGGCCCCGATCGTCGATGTCCTGCCAGGTTCGCTCACGGGTGTCGACGATCCGGTCGACCACCATGTCGACCGCGGTGTCGAGGTCGAGGTCCTCCCAAGCGGTGCCGAACGGCCGCCGGTAACGCACCGTGGTCACCCGGCTGGGCGAGTTGACGAGTTGCTCGCTGGCCGAGCCCTTGGGGCACAACCGGCCCCGTGACACCGGTGAGTCGGGGTCTCCCTCGATCGCGATGACCTTTTCGTCCTTGACGAAGACCTTCTGCCCGCAACCGACCGCGCAGTAGGGGCAGATGCTCTGGACGACGCGATCGGCCGTCGCGGTGCGCGGTTCGATGCCCCGGTTGTGCGCGGACTGCGCTGCCGAGCCGCGCCCGAGCGGGTCGTCCCCGGTCAGTTGCTTGACCACCGGCCACGACAGCAATGTCTTACCCAGACCCACGATTGAGCTCCTTCGCCCGCGAACGTCCCCCGAACTCCCTCAAGTCCTACCAGCCCATTCGCTCGCGCGCCCGGCCGGGGGGCGCGCCTACGCTGCTCCGATGGGCAGGGTGACAGCGCGGCGGCCAATTCTTCGGATCGCCGCCGACCAGACGATCTGGCGACCGGACACGCTGGTGGTCGAGGAACCGCTCGAGATCCGCGTCGCGGGCCGTCCTTTGGTGGTCACGATGCGCACCCCAGGTGACGACATGGATCTCGCCGCCGGATTCCTCGTCTCGGAGGGCGTCGTCTCGACCGGTCGACACCTGCGCGCGATGCGCTACTGCGCAGGCGCCACCGACGAGGGCGTCAACACCTACAACGTCCTGGATGTCGAGCTCGACCCGACGGTCGCCCCGCCGGACCCGAGCCTGGAGCGCAGCTTCTACACGACCAGCTCCTGCGGCCTGTGCGGCAAGGCGAGCCTGGCCGCCGTGCGCACCACCACGTCGTACGACGTGTCCGATGACGACCTCGTCGTGACGCCGGCCCTCCTGGCTGGGCTGCCGGACCGGTTGCGTGAGCAGCAGCGGGTCTTCGACAAGACCGGCGGGCTGCACGCCGCGGGGCTGTTCGACCGGGGCGGCGAGCTGCTCGTGCTGCGGGAGGACGTAGGCCGGCACAACGCGGTGGATAAAGTGGTCGGCTGGGCGTTGCGTGAGGACCGGCTGCCGTTGTCGGGCACGGTGCTGATGGTCAGCGGGCGGGCGTCGTTCGAGCTGGTGCAGAAGGCCTGGATGGCCGGGATTCCCTGCCTGGCAGCGGTATCCGCCCCTTCCTCGCTTGCCGTCGACCTCGCCGTCGAGGCCGGCATGACGCTGGTCGGTTTCCTGCGGGGCTCGTCGATGAACGTCTACAGCGGCCAGCACCGGGTCGTGACCGGTTAGCGGTCGCCCTCAGAGACGAACCCGCGGACCAGCGCCGGGAAGGTGTTGATGCACTGCTCGAGCTCGGCCTCCTGGGCCGGGTCGCTCTCGGCGATGTCGAAGCGCACCGGGAACCGGCCCTGCACCTTCGGGTCGGCGTTGCCCTGGTCGGCGACCAGGCGGATGCCGGGCAGGGCGCCGCAGGCGGTCTTGATCCGGTCCCGGGCCGGCTGGCCGGCGTCCTGCACGAGCGTGACGACCAGCACCCGCTTCTGCGGCGCGACGAGGAAGGTGAAGACCCCGGTCAGCAGCATGCTGAGCAGGACCAGGCTGCCGCCGACGGCGAGCAGCACCTTGCCCCGGGTCGACACCACATCAGTATCGGCCACCGGTGCGCCGGTAGCCTGCTGACCGGACATCCCCACCCTCGGAGGCATCGCGTGCAGCTTGCCGGTTCGGTTGCCCTCGTCACCGGCGGGGCCAGTGGTCTCGGGCTCGCGAC
>JAYTOZ010000275.1:0-7190 GCA_043747515.1 Frankiales bacterium
GGTCGCCGTCGCGGCAGGCGGCCGCGGCGGGGTCTTCGCCTTCGACCCGCGCTTTGCCGCAGGTGCCTTCGCGGCAGCCTTGCCGGGCGCTGCGCGAACCTGACCCGTCACCGCCGCAGTCCGGCCAGCCGGCTTCGTCGCCGCAGTCCGGCCAGCCGCCCTGGCAGCGGGCACTTGTCGGGCCACCGCGGCCCTGGCCGGCGCCGTCTTGGCCGGCGCTGTCTTAGCCGGCGCTGTCTTGGCCGGCGCTGTCTTAGCCGGCGCTGTCTTAGCCGGCGCTGTCTTAGCCGGCGCTGTCTTAGCCGGCGCTGTCTTAGCCGGCGTGGTCGTGGCCCGCGCGGCCTTGGCCGCCGTGGCCCGTGCGGCCTTGGCCGGCGGCGCCGCCTTGGCCGGCGAGCTGTCGCCGTGCCCGGCCGCGGGCAGGTCCCGGTGCAGCTCGCGGACCGAGCCCTCCAGCGTCCGGATCCGGGCCGTCAGGGCACCGACTTCGTCGTTGCTGGCCAGCCCCACCCGACCAAGGGCCCGATCGACCTCGTATTTCACCAGCGCGGTGACCGCCTCGCGATTGCTCCGGCTCTGCACAAGCAGGTCGTCGGCGAGCGAGGTGACCTGTCCCGCCGTCGCCTCGCCCTGGGCGACGAGCGCTTTCGCGGCCCCGACGGCCCGCTGCCGGGTCACCTCGCTGAGACCGCTGGCCAACGCCAGGTACCCCTTGAGCGCGTCCTTCACGACGTCCTCCTCCAGCCGCCCCGACGCCGAGGCAGGGCGCGAGGGTACCCCCGTCCGGTAGCGTCCGCCCGTCCCCGCAAGCTCGACGGAGGGTGTCGTGGCGTTGCTCACCGAGTGCGACAGCGCCGTCCGCGGTCTGATCGACAAGCTGGCCGCCGCTCCGCCCGAGCTCCGGCGTCGCTACGTCGTCGACCGGACCGTGTCGTGTCGCATCAGCGACCTCGGCGTCACCTACTCAGGGCGGCTGTGTGACGCTGGGATCAGCGAGCTCACCACTGTCATTGACGGCCGGGCGCAGCTGCGGCTGACCGTCGGCAGCGACGATCTGCTTGCCCTTGCCGAGGGCCGGCTCGCGGTGCCGACGGCCTGGGCGGTCGGCAAATTGCGGGTACAGGCGAGCCCTCTGGACCTGCTCAGACTGCGCGCCCTGCTGTAAGCAACCCGCTCAGTTGTCCGCGCGGTGCCAACTCAGGGCGCACGCAGCGCGCAGCGCGTCATCCCCGCCTCCGGAGGTCACCAGCCGCGTCCCGTCGTACGACGCAGTGGCGGCGCCACACATCGCCTCGCCCCCCACCAGGCGAGGCGCCTCGTGCCCGGCGAGCAGGCCTCGCAGATCGCTCGCCAGGTAGGTCGGACGCATGCCGGCCGGGGCGGCGAACAGGTCGTCGGGGTCGGTCACGCCTGTCAGGACCAGGAGACTGTCCGACCCGGCCCGCACGGCGCCAAGCACGTCGGTGTCGAGGCGGTCGCCCACCACCAGGGGCCGGGCCGCGCCGACCCGCTCCACCGACTCCCGGTGCAGGGCCGGCTCCGGCTTGCCGACAACGAGTGGTCGCCGGCCGGTGGCCGTCACCAGCGCGGCGACCATCGCGCCGTTGCCGGGGAGCGGGCCGCGCTCACTCGGATAGGTGCTGTCGAGGTTGCCGGCCACCCAACGGGCGCCGGCGCGGATCGCGATGCTGGCTTCGGCGAGGTCGTTCCAACTCGTCGCCGTGTCGAGCCCTTGGACCACGGCCCGCGGCCCATTCGGCCCGGCCGCCTCGACCGTGCGCACCGGCCGCAGACCGGCCTCGTGCACCAGCTCAGCCAAGCCGGGCGTGCCGACGATCAGCACCGCGCTGCCGGGCTGGAGGTGCTCGACCAGGTCACGGACCGCAGCCTGCCCACTCGTGACCACGTCGACCGGCTGAGCCGGGATCCCGAGGCTGGCCAGATGCTCGGCGACGACCGCGGGTCGTCGGGAGGCGTTGTTGGTGACAAAGGCGATGCGCATCCCCTGACTGCGGGCGGCAGCCACCGATTCGGCGGCATGTGGCACCCCGGCGGCGCCGACGTACAGCACCCCGTCCAGGTCAAGCAGGCCGGCGTCGTACGCCGTGCACAGGGCCCTGTCGGACGAGCCGAGCGCCATCCCATGACAAGGCGGCACAACCGCGCTCACCGCGTCGTCGACCCGGCCGCTCAGCGACGCGATGCGGTCAGCGCGGCGCGAGCTCCCCGCAGCGCGGTGCTGTAGTACGCGATGTCCGGCCGCATCGCGGCGGACAGCGCCAGATGCTCCACCGCGCTGGTGAGGTCCCCGAGCTTCGTGGCGGCCAGCCCGAGCCCGAATTGGGCGTAGTCGTCAGCGGGGTTGATCGAAATGATCCACTCGAAGTTCTCCCGCGCCTCTTGGTACATCCCCATGTCGAACTGTGCCCGGGCCAACGCTTCGCGGGCCATCCGCGACTCCGGTTCGGCGGTGACCGTGTGCGCGAGTACCTGAACGGCTGCGGACGCGTCGCCGTTCTCAAGCAGCTCGAGCCCTCGCAGGTACCAGTCGTAGGCGTCGCCCTGCGGGACATGATCGGCCGGCGGCGGCGGCAGGTCGGAGAACGGGCGGGGCTTCTCCTCGTCAGGCGCGCGCGGGTCGTACCGGGGGTCGTACCGACTGTCAGCCACGCGCACTTCTCCTCGTCGTCCCTGGTCCTGCCATCGGCAGACCCGTCGCTCCTCGCCTCCGTCGTGCTGCCGCCACGCCTAGCATGCCCCCTATGACCCCTGGCGACGCTTTGGCAACGCACGCGGACCACCACAACCCCAGTGGGGACATCTCCGATTCAACCGTTGGCGTACGCCTGCCGTTCCCCAGCGGTCTGGTGCTCGAGCCGTTCCGTGCCCTGCGATACGACCCCGACCGGGCCGGCGACCTGACCGCGCTCACCTCACCGCCGTACGACGTGCTGGACGCGGCCGGCGTGCAGGCACTGGAGCAGGCCAGCGACTACAACGTCGTTCGCCTCATCCTCCCACGCGACGCGGAGGTCGACGGGGACCGCTACGGGCGCGCCGCCGCCACCCTCACCGCGTGGCGGTCCGCCGGTGTGCTCCGGCCCGATGACCCACCGGCGCTGTACGTCTACGAGCAGGCGGACCCGGGCGGCGCGTACGCCCAGCGCGGCCTGCTCGGCGCGCTCGCCCTGACGCCGCCGGAGGACGGCATCGTCCTGCCGCACGAGGACACGATGGCCGGCCCGGTCGCCGACCGGCTGGCGCTCTACACCGCCACCGGCGCTGATCTGGAGCCGATCTTCTTGGTGTACGCCGGGGGCGGCGCCGCCAGCCGAGCCGTGGCGGACGCCTCGTCGACGGCGCCGCTGGTCGACGTCGTGTTGCCGGACGGCCTGCGGCACCGGCTCTGGGCCCTGACCGATGAGGCCGTGTTGAGCGACGTGTATGACGACCTGTACCCGCGCACGGCGGTGATCGCCGACGGGCATCATCGGTATGCCACCTACCTGCAACGACAGGCGGTCGCACACACGCACGGTCGGGCCAACGGCCCCTGGGACCTCGGTCTGGCCTTCCTGGTCGACGCCACGGCGTTCGGCCCGCAGGTGCACCCGATCCACCGGGTGGTGCCGCAGGTGCCGGCGGCCACCCTCGCCGAGCGGGCCGCATCGGGCGCGAGGGTCCGGGACCTGGACGGGCTGGACCTCGCCGCGGGTCTCGTCGCGCTCGGTGAAGCCGGCACGGACGGGCCCGCATATCTGCTTGTGAGCGGTGACCACAGCGTGATGCGCCTGGTCCGTGACCTCGACGCGGACCGACTGACCCGCGCCCTGCCGGCGGAGCGCTCGGCAGCCTGGAAGGCGTTGGATGTCAGCGTCCTGCACGGCTACGTCATCCCGGAGCTGTGGGGTCTGTCGGACAACGAGCTGACGGTCGGCTACGAGCATGACGTCTCGGCAGCACTCGAGACGGCAGCCACGACCGGTGGAACGGCGGTCCTGATGAATCCAACCCCGGTCGGCGCCGTCACAGCTGTCGCCGCCAGTGGTGAACGGATGCCCCGCAAATCCACGCTCTTCACGCCCAAACCGCGCACCGGGCTCGTCCTACGCGACCACCGCGACGCTGGGCAGCCAGGGCCGGCAGCGGGCTGACCATTGGCGCCGGGGTTCCTTAGGCGGCTGTCATTCAGCGCCCTCCCGCGCCGCCACGTCGGGCCGGCGCTCGCAGCCGGCACGAGGCGCCCACGCGAGCGGGCGTCGGTCCCGCTTCCGGGGGTGGCCGCGACACTCAAGCTGCCCGGCGAAGGCGCTTGACCGACAAGACCTCCACCTCATACCGGCTCGCCGGGCCCGTTGTAGTGCGCCAGAACCGTCGGCGCAGCGCACCGGCGACGCTGACGACATCGCCGGCCGAGAAGCCGGCTGCCGTCCGACGCACACCACTCGTCCACGCCACGCAGTCGATCGTGTCGACGGTCGGGTGTCGCATCCCCTCGGAGAGCGGCCGCTTGGGTGGTGGACGGTCGACCACCAATCGCCAGGACAGCAACATGTCGCCACTTGGCAGCGCGCGCTCCTGGCCCTCGGCCGCCACCCGCCCGACCAGGACCACCTCATTGCGGGACTGCTCCACGTCGTCCTCCTCCTCGCCCCCCGGGCGGGGCCTGGTCCGAGCCTGATGCAGCACACACTCTCGTGGCCCGCCCAATCGAAAGTTGTGGACACCCGCTCCGCCTGTGGACAATCGGCACGGTGCCGGCGCACCTACTCGGTGGGGCTCGTATCCAGTTCGCCGTCCAGCCTGTCGAGCGCCTGCTGGAACCGGATCTGCGGTGATGACGGCTCGAAGGCAGCCCGAGTCACCGCTGCTGGAGGGGCCGGTTCAGTGACATCAGGCTCCGACCGGGCAGCTCGGGTCGACGCTCCGGCATCCTCGAGCTCGACCGGGGTGACCCGGACGGTCGCGGCAGCCGCGTACCCTACCGTTGGCAGACTCTCGGTGTCGCCATCATGGTGCGTTCCCTCGAGCAGGTCCTCGACGACAATCCCGTCCAGCGCCAGCAACCGCTCTTCGGCATCAGTCTGCCCATCGTCATCCGCATCGACCGTGCGGGCGAACCAGTCCCGCGCCTCGTCCTCACGCCCCGCTTCGAGCAACGCATCCGCGTAGGCGTAGCGCAGCCGTGCCGTCCACGGACGCAGCGGCCGTGCATCCAGTGCGCTCACCTGCAACGTCACTACCGCCGCGTCGGCTTGACCGAGATCGCGCCGAGCGCCGGACACCACGATAAGCATCTCGACCCGAGCCGCCGGCGACAGGCCGGACACCTGCGGGTCCTCGGCTACGAGCAGGGCCCGCTCCGGTCGACCCAGCGCCCGCTCGCAATCGGCCATCACCGGAAGGTGATCCGGTGCACCGGTGATCCGCCGAGCGGCGCGCAGCTCGGACAACGACTCAGACCACTCGCCTGATGCATAGGCGACCAGCCCAGCGGCCTCGCGAACAGCGCCGATGCGGCCGGCGAGCGCGCGCGCAGCGCGGGCATGCGGCAGCGCTGCCAGGGGGTCGTCGTCCATCAGCCGGCCGGCCATGACCAGGTGACGCGCCACGAGATCCGCTGTCTCCCTCGACAGCGACAGCAACTCTTTCCGGACGTCGCGGTCAAGCTCATGCGGTTGCACCTCATCGGGGAGTGCTACCTGTGCGAGCTGTCGACGAGCCTCACGGCGGGGGTCGTACGGCCGATCCGTCTCAAGCCGACTACCCGCTGCGCCTCGTCCGCCGGGTTCCCCCCTGCCGGCGGTAGCTGCTCGTCGCTGCGCGGTGTTCCCCGACGACGTCGGCGAAGACCCGCTGCGTCCTGACCAACCCGCTTGCGCTCGCTCCGGACCTGCGGCCATCGACCGACCGTCACGTCGCTCGCGAGCCGGCCGGTTCGCCGATGGCGGCCGCCCCGCAGGCTGCGCACCTTCCTGGTCCAAACCAGCTGACTGGGAGCCAGGGTCGGCGTCCGCACCAGCGGACAACTGAACCGAAGACCGATGAGCGCCGCGGTTTGATCCTCTCGGTCGGGCATCGGTGGGCCGTCCCCGACCCGGTTCACGAAGCTTCCCGGGACGACGGTCTGCGTTCGGAACCTGCTCGTGGGGCTTCGCCGACGCCGGGGCGGTTCCTGTGACCGGGCCGTTCGCGTCCCGGCCACGACCTGTCCCGTCCCTGGCCGAATCGGTACGCCGGGGCAGCCCGACCAGCTCCGCTCCCGCCGCCCCCTTTCGCGGCGCACCCGGCCGGATTTTGAACGGCCCCGGACCAGCCCGCGACCCCAAAACATCCGTGGCGGCAATCGGAGCGCCCGGCTTCTGGCCTCGCCGGGCTCCCGCGGCACCTGGTACCGGGCGGCGATTCGGCGAACCCGCACCGCCGAGAGACCCCTCGCGGCGCGGGGAGGCGGCCGCCTTGTCCAAACCATCTCGAACCGTTCCTGCCGGCTGAACTGCCCCAGCCTTGCCACCATCGGTGGCCGACTTGGCGGCTGCCTGATCCCGGCCCTCTGCCCGCCCTCGCGCGGCCTCCCGGTTGCGCCGCCCGCTAGCTTCGCCGCGTTGACCGAGTTCTCTCTTGCGTCCCTCGCCTGGAGCCACAGCCAACCCTTTCTCCGAACAAAAGTTATCTGGCCCAGAACGCACGATGAGGGCCAACCAGTCTGGTTGACCCTCATCGAGGAAAGATTGTCCGGCGGCGTCCTACTCTCCCACACAGTCACCCGTGCAGTACCATCGGCGCTGAGAGGCTTAGCTTCCGGGTTCGGAATGGAGCCGGGCGTTTCCCCCTCGCTATGGCCGCCGAAACTCTATGGAGATGTTGCGGTGCCCCCAGCGTGCTGTGGCCAGCACGCTGGGTTCGGGCTCCCGACCGCATCTCGGGAACCGCACAGTGGACGCGTATGCCTACCGACTAAGTCGGCGTCAGCAGCAGTTTGTGGTCAAGCCCTCGGCCTATTAGTACCGGTCAGCTGCACCTGTTACCAGGCTTCCACTTCCGGCCTATCAACCCGATGGTCTCGTCGGGGGCCTTACCAGGTTAACCCTGTGGGAGATCTCATCTTGAAGCGAGCTTCCCGCTTAGATGCTTTCAGCGGTTATCCCTGCCGAACGTAGCTAAACAGCGGTGCTCTTGGCAGAACAACT
>JAYTOZ010000276.1:0-1688 GCA_043747515.1 Frankiales bacterium
GTGCTGTTCACCCCGGTGGTGCTGGCCCTCGCGGCGCGACTTCGCCTGTCACCGCTGCCGTTTGCGATGGCGACGGTCTGGCTTGCCAACACGGTCAGCCCGCTCCTGCCGGTCCCCGACCTCACCAATTCGCTGGCCGTCGGCCGGCTCGAGCTGCCAGTCACGGCGTACGCACGGATGATGCTGTTCGCGGGCGCCGCCCCGGCCTGCCTGTTGCTCGTGCGGCGCTGCTGGCCGGGACGCCGGTGGAGTTCGCCGCCTCGGGTGCGGCGTCACTGGTCGCGGTGCCTGTGGCGCTGCGGTGGCGCTGGTGCCGTGGCGCCTGGCGCTGCTGGTCGAGGGGCTCTTCCTGGTCGTGCATGGCATCGGGCCGCACGGGCTCGACACCCTGCTGCGGCATGGCCTCGTCGCGCCCCTGCAGACAGCCGCGGTCGCTGCGACGGGCAGCAACCTCGTCAACAACCTGCCGGCCTTATCTGGCGCACAACCGACTGCTCTCGCTGCTGCTCGGGGTCGATCTCGGTCCGCTGGTGCCGCCGTGGGGCTCACTCGCACCGCTGCTGTAGGCCGAACACGGCAGCGCCAACGTGCACGCCGGCTGGTTGCGGTTCGGTCTCGCCGGGCTCGTGCCGCTCCTACTCCGCGCGACCGTCCCGCTCCTGGCGTAGGTGCCAGGTGTCGTTCAGCGACCGCACCACGGCTGGGCCGTCGGCGAACCACTGCACCTCCGACAGGCAGCACAGGTCGAGGTGCATCCGGTAGAGCGCGCTCGGTGGCGCGTCCAGGGCGAACCGCAGCAGGGTCTTGATCGGCGTGACATGGCTGACGACAACGACGCTCTGGCCACCGAAGTCGCGCAGCACCCGATCGCGGGCCTGCCGCACCCGGGTCGCCGTGTCATCGAAACTCTCGCCGTACGGCGGGGCGACGGCCGTGCTCGCGAGCCACGCGTCGAGCTCCCTCGGCCACCGGGCTCGCACCTCGGCGAAGGTCGAGCCTTCCCAGTCACCGAAGTCGGTCTCACGCAGACCGGGCTCGATGACGACCTCGACACCGAGCGCATCGGCCACCAGCATGGCGGTCTCGCGGGCCCGGACCACCGGGCTCGACACGACCGCGGTGGCGGCGCTGCCGGCGAGCCGGGCCGCGGACGCCGCCGCCTGACCTCGACCGATCTCGGTCAGGGCCTGGTCACCGACACCGGAGAAGCGCTTGTCGACCGACAGCACCGTCTGGCCGTGCCGGAGCAGCAGGGTCGTGGTGGGCGGCGCGGGCGAGTCCTGCCAGCCCGACAGGCGGTTGGGCGCCCGCGGGCTGGGGGCCGCTGCGGCCAGCCAGGTGTCGGCGGCGTCGGCCGGGCCGGTGTCGCCGCCGGCCCGCCACACCTCGCCGCGGCTGGCCGCGTCCATCGCCTCGTTGGCGAGGCGGTCGGCGTGGGAGTTCTGCTCCCGGGGGATCCAGGTGAACCGCACCCGGGGCAGCCGTGCGACCAGCGCAGCAGCCTCCTTGGCGAGCGGCTTCATGTCCGGGTGCTTGACCTGCCAGCGGCCGCTCATCTGCTCGACGACGAGCTTGGAGTCCATCCGCACCTCGACGTCACCGACGTCACCGAGCTCGAGCGCGGCGGTGAGCCCGGCGATCAGGCCGCGGTATTCCGCGACGTTGTTGGTGACCCGGCCGAGGCCGGC
>JAYTOZ010000277.1:0-7214 GCA_043747515.1 Frankiales bacterium
CATGCCGAGCCGAGCCGAGATCGTGTCGTTCGACGACATGCCACCCCCTGCGGGTGCCCATCCTTGGCTTCCTGGGGCTGCGCCCGACGTCGGCATCGAGTTGAGCGATCCGGATCCAACTTGGTCGCATCAGTACGACATCCTGGCTGGGCGCATTTGCAAAGCGCTTGGCTTTCGCGTCCTGCAATTGGAACATGTTGGGTCTACCTCTGTACCCGCACTTCTTGCGAAGCCGATCATCGACATTGACCTGGTGTTGGCCGATCCAGACTGCGAGTCCGAGTACCTTCCGGCGCTCGCTGAGGTCGGCTTCCATCTGACGATTCGGGAGCCGTGGTGGTATCAACATCGAGCGTTGCGAGCAGATGCACCGCGGTGCAACCTGCACGTCTTGGGCCAGGTGCCGCCGAGCCTGTGAGACAACGAATCTTCCGAGACTGGCTGCGCGAGAACCCACTGGATCGGGCGCTGTACGCGACCTCGAAGTGCGGGGCCGCCGTCGCGGCCAACATGGCCGGTGAACATGTGATGCAGTACAACTCGCGCAAGCAGCAGGTGATTCGGGAGATCTACCACCGAGCGTTCATCGCGGCTGGATTGCTGGACAAGTAGCGCGACAGTGGGATTGTCCTTCGCCCGTTTCCTGACCAGTCAGACGACGACTCCGACGGACAAGAGGTGCCGTTCTGCCCTACGGCCCCGAGAGGTGGGTGATGCCATCAGCCGAGCCGCGCGGGCCAGCGATCGGAGTGCGGTGTGAACAGCAACAAATACGACGGAAGGCGTTGTGCGCCCGGCAGTTGTGCGCCCGGCAGTGTGCGCCCGGCAGGGTTCGAACCTGCGACCTGCCGCTTAGAAGGCGGCTGCTCTGTCCAGCTGAGCTACGGGCGCGGGGCCTAGGGACACACCGGTCGGACATCCGAGCAGTCTGCGTCCTGTGGGCTCCTACGGTGTCGAGTCTGCCCGATCGCCGCACGATCCGTCAGCGGCAGTGACCCGTCGCCGTACGTCTGCTCCGACTGGCAGCGAACAGGCGCGCGGCCGGCCTCGACCCGGCGCCCTGCGAGCGATGCCGTCTGCCACGTCATCGCCTGAGCTAACGCACGGCAGGCCCGACTGCGTCGGCTTGTCCACAGCCTGAAGCCCCATCCACAGCCGTACGCCGTACCGGTTCGTGGCCCCCTGCGGGCAGCACTGTCAAGGGTGTCCGGCGGGAGGTGCCCGCCGGCCTACCTTTCGGAGGACACCGTGCATGAGCCGCAGATCACCGTGATCGGCAACGTGGCCCGACCGCCCAAGCTCCGCACCGTAGCGAGCGGGGCGCTGGTCGCCGACTTCCGACTCGCCTGCACACCGCGCCGGCAGGACAAGGCGAGCGGTGACTGGAGTGACGGCCAGACGCTCTGGTTCGGCGTGACCTGCTGGCGGGCGCTGGCCGACAACACCGCCGCCTCCCTGCAGACCGGTGACCGTGTGGTGGTGACCGGCCGACTTGCGACCAGGTCGTGGACGGGCGACGACGGGGTCGAGCGCAGCGGTCTGGAGATCGAGGCCAGCTCGATCGGGCTCGACCTGTCCCGCGGGACCGCCACGCTCAAACGCTCGACCAAGCCGAGCGCGGCCGAGGACCTCTGGGCCTCAAGCGGTCAGAGCGACCCGACGACCGGGCTGGTCTTCGCCGTCGGCGACGAACCGGCAGCGACCGAGGAGCGCGCCGCCTGAGCCGGGACCGGGCGCGGCTCCCTCTAGGCTGGAGGTCATGGCGCAGTTCGTGTACGCGATGAACAAGGTCCGCAAGGCCCACGGCGACAAGGTGATCCTGGACGACGTCACCCTGTCGTTCTTCCCTGGGGCCAAAATTGGCGTCGTCGGGCCGAACGGCGCCGGCAAGTCGACCGTGCTCAAGATCATGGCGGGGCTGGAGCAGGTCTCGAACGGCGATGCCAAGCTCAGCCCCGGCTTCTCGGTCGGCATGCTGCAGCAGGAACCGCCGCTGGACGAGACCAGGACGGTCCGGCAGAACGTCGAGGACGGCGTCAAGCAGATCCGCGACGTGATGCTCCGCTATGAGGAGCTCAACGAAAAGATGGGTGCCCCGGACGCCGACTTCGAGGCGATCATGGTCGAGCAGGCGCCGCTGCTCGACGCCATCGAGGCGGCCAACGCCTGGGAGCTTGACAGCCAGATCGAGCAGGCCATGGACGCGCTGCGCTGTCCACCGCCGGACGCCGACGTCAGCGTGCTGTCCGGCGGCGAGCGTCGCCGGGTGGCGCTGTGCAAACTGCTGCTGGAGGCGCCGGACCTGCTGCTGCTCGACGAGCCGACCAACCACCTGGATGCCGAGAGCGTCGACTGGCTCGAGCACCATCTCGCCCGCTACGCCGGGGCGGTGCTGGCCGTCACCCACGACCGGTACTTCCTCGACAACGTCGCGCAGTGGATCCTCGAGCTCGACCGGGGTCGGGCCTACCCGTACGAGGGCAACTACTCCGACTATCTCGAACGCAAGGGGGAGCGGCTCGCGGTTCAAGGCAAGAAGGACGCCAAGCTCGCCCGGCGGCTTCGCGACGAGCTCGAGTGGGTCCGCATGAACGCCAAGGGTCGACAGACCAAGAGTAAGAGCCGGCTGGCCCGCTACGAGGAGATGGCCGAGGAGGCAGAGAAGACCAAGAAGCTCGACTTCGAGGAAATCCAGATCCCGGCCGGACCGCGACTGGGCAACGTCGTCATCGAGGCCAAGGAGCTCACCAAGGGCTTCGACGGCCGGGTGCTGATGGACGGGCTGTCGTTCGACCTCCCCCGCGGCGGCATCGTGGGGATCATCGGCCCGAACGGTGTCGGCAAGACCACCCTGTTCAAGACGATCGTCGGCCTCGAGGCCGCGGACAGCGGTGAGGTCCGGGTCGGCGACACCGTCAAGCTGTCCTACGTCGATCAGGCGCGCAGCGGTCTCGATCCCGTCAAGACCGTCTGGGAGACGGTGTCCGACGGGCTGGACTACATCCAGGTCGGCCAGCAGGAGATGCCCAGCCGGGCTTACATCGGGGCCTTCGGCTTCAAGGGGCCGGACCAGCAGAAGCCGACCGGCGTGCTGTCCGGCGGCGAGCGCAACCGGCTCAATCTGGCGATGACGCTGAAGGAAGGCGGCAACGTCCTGCTGCTCGACGAACCGACCAACGACCTCGACGTCGAGACTCTCGGCTCGCTGGAGAACGCGTTGCTGGAGTTCCCGGGCTGCGCCGTGGTGATCTCCCACGACCGGTGGTTCCTGGACCGGGTCGCCACCCACATCCTGGCGTGGGAAGGCACCGACACCGAGCCGGCCACCTGGTTCTGGTTCGAGGGCAACTTCGAGTCCTATGAAAAGAACAAGATCGAGCGACTCGGTCAGGACGCCGCCCGGCCGCACCGGGTCACCTACCGCAAACTCACCCGCGACTGAGCGCGCTCACCGCGAGTCCGAGCAGGTCCCGCTGGGCAGGCCCGGCGTTGACCACGGTCCTGCTGCTCAGTTTCGTCGTGTTGTTCGCGCCCCGCGCCCCGAGCCCGCCGCCGGTGCCGGAGTTCGACACGTTGGTGCACGGCGGGCTGTTCCTGCTCCTCGCGGTCACCACCCGCTGGCGCTTCGGCCCGCGGCTCGGCCTGCTCGCCACCGTCGCGGCGTACGGCGTGCTGTCGGAGATCGTGCAGGTGCTGCTGCCGGATCGCAGCGGCGACGCCGTCGACGCGCTGGCCGACACGACCGGTGCGCTGCTCGGGTGGTTGCTGGCCCGGTGGTGGCAGCGCCGCGGACGGGGTATCGCCCGGTAGGGTTGTCGGGATGGACGACGCCACCGCCACCGAGCCCGCGCCCAAGCCGGTCGTCGTTCCAGCGGTACGGGCCCACCGGTCGTTCTTCCGGGAGTTGCCCTTCCTGGTGGTGATCGCCTTCGCCTTGGCGCTGCTCATCAAGGCCTTCCTCGTCCAGGCCTTCTTCATCCCATCCGGTTCGATGGAGCACACCCTCAACGTCGGCGACCGGGTGCTGGTCAACAAGCTGGTCTACAACTTCCGCGGGCCGCATCGCGGCGAGGTGGTCGTGTTCAACGGGCTCGACAACTTCGACGAGCCGAGCCAGATCGCCGCGCCGAGCAACGGGCTGCAGAAGGCCCTGCAGAAGGTCAGCGGCATCCTTGGCCTCGGTGCGCCGAACGAGAAGGACTACATCAAACGGATCATTGCGCTGCCCGGCGATCGGGTGATGTGCTGCGACGCCCAGGGCCGGGTCACCGTCCAGGCGCCGGGCGGCACCGCGAAGTCGCTCGACGAGCCCTACATCTTCGAGAACAACACGATCGGCGACCCGGCCCGGTATTTCTGCGCCGACCGGCGGACCGGCCAGCAGGCCTGTCCGCCCGGTGCGGCTGGCCTGCTCGTGCCCAAGGGACGACTGTGGGTGATGGGCGACCATCGCGGCAACAGCGCCGACAGCCGCGAGCACATCAGCGACCTCAACCAGGGCACCGTGCCGGAGAACAAAGTCGTCGGGCGGGCCTTCGTCGTGGTCTACCCGTTGAGCCGGGCGACGCTGCTGCACGTACCGGCGACGTTCAGCCGCGCCCTGGCTGCACCCGTCGCGCCGTACGCCGGGGGAGTGGTCGGGGCGCTGCCTCTGGTCTGGCTCCGCCGACGGTTGCGCTCGAAGCCGGCGGGTTCGCTTACTGCACCGGAGCGTTGAGCAGGGAGTGGGCGGCGCGCTCGAGGTGCTCCCAGACCGCAGCGCGCGCCTGTTCGGTGAGGTCGAGTGAGGCCACCGCGTCGCGCATGTGGCCGAGCCACGCGTCGCGCTCGCGCTCACCGATCACCCAGGTGCTGTGCCGCATCCGCAGCCTCGGGTGGCCGCGGGCCTGGCTGTAGGTCGTCGGCCCACCCCAGTACTGCACCAGGAACATCCGCAGCCGGTCGCGTGCGGCACTGAGGTCCTCATCCGGGTAGAGCGGTCGCAGCACCGGATCGACCGCGACGCCCTCGTAGAACCGGTCGACGAGCTGCCGGAAGACCGGCTCGCCACCGACCTCGTCGTACAGGCTGCTCATTGGCCAACGGTAGTCGGAACGGCTTGCCGCTGAACGGGTGGTCTGTCTCAAGGTGGCCCCGGTCGGCAGCCGAAGTAGCTGGTATGGAGACACCAGGGCAGCCGCCGGCCACCGGCAGGCGTGGGTTCTTCCGCGCCGCGGTCCTGGCCGGGGCGGTCGCAGCCGGCGCGGTGCTCGACGGCGAGGTCGCGCACCCCGCCGAGGCCGCCGTGCGCCGGCGGCGGCGCGTCGTTCGCAAGCCGGCGCCGCGCAAGCCGGTCGCCCGCAAGCCGGTCGTGCACAAGCCGGTCCCGAAGCCCGTCCCCAAACCCGTCCCGATGCCGACGGTCGCGTCTGACGAGGCCTTCGCGCTGCACCTGCTGCGTCGTACGACGTTCGGGATCACCCCCGCGCTGCTTGCCGAGATCACCGCCGCCGGACCGCAGGGCTGGCTCGATCGCCAGCTTGCCCCAGCCGGCATCGACGACCAGGCATGCGATGCGCTGCTGACCCGGTTGCCGCTCGCCTTCGCCGATCCGCCGGCGGTCTACGCGACCGTCGCCAACGGCGGCTGGGCGTCGATGCAGCAGCTCGTCCAGGCGACGCTGGTCCGGCAGGCCTGGTCCGGCCGGCAGCTGTTTGAGGTGATGGCGGACTTCTGGTCCAACCATCTCAACGTCACCTGCCCGAGCTCGGAACCGTGGGCCACCAAGGCCCTGGACGACCGGACGGTGATCCGGGCGCACGCCCTGGGCCGGTTCGACGACATGCTGGCCGCGTCCGTCCGGTCGCCCGCGATGCTGCTTTACCTCAGCAACAGCGAGAGCCGGGGGGCAGCCCCGAACGAGAACTACGGCCGCGAGTTGATGGAGCTGCACACCGTCGGGGTCGACGCGGGCTACGACCACCGCGGGGTCGTCGCGGCGGCCCGGGCGCTGACCGGCATGACGGTCTGGAACCCTTGGGACGGCGGGACGGCAGCGACCAATGGCTTGTTCCGCTACCGGTCCGACTGGCACCACGTCGGGCCGCTGGCGGTCCTTGGCTGGACGCACGCCAATGATGACGCGCACGGCGGTGAAGCCGTCGCGGAGAGCCTGGCCCGCTACCTCGCCCGGCACCCGGCGACCGCCGCCCGGATCGCCCGCAAGCTCGCTGTCCGCTTCGTGTCCGACGCTCCGCCGCAGGGCCTTGTCGACCGGCTCGCGGCCACCTACCTCGACAACGACACGGCGGTGGTCCCGGTCCTGCGGGCGTTGTTCGCCAGCCAGGAGTTCGCTGGGAGCATTGGCCAGAAGTACCGGCGGCCGGCGGAGGACGTCCTCGCCACCATCCGGGCGCTCGGCGTGAGCGTCGACCCCACCGGCGGGACCGACGCGCTCGGTGGCCTGTCGTGGATGCTTGAGCAGCTCGGCAACGCCCCGTTGGGCTGGCATCCGCCGAACGGCTACCCCGACGTCGCCCCGGCCTGGGCCGGCGCTGGGACCACCCTCGGCCGGTGGAACGCTCATGTCGCGATCGCGCAGGGCTGGATGAGCGAGGGCCTGACGTATCACAAGGACCTCGCGGCCCACCTGCTCGGACCGGTGCTGCCGATGAGCCGGTCGTCGTTGGTCGACGCCCTGTGCGGACGGCTGCTACCCGGGCACACGGTCGCCGCGGCGCACCGGGCTGCCCTCGTCGCCTTCCTCGGTCCCGAGGGTCCGCTGGGCGATGGCGACACCACCTGGCTGTTCTCGACCCTCGTCGCGCTGGTCCTCGACAGCCCCTACTGGTCGGTTCGATGACCGGGCAACCGGCGGGGTGCCCGGAGCATCGAGGGCTGAGCCGCCGACGGTTCCTGCAAGGGGTGGGGCTTGCCGCGGGCGCGATGGCCGCCGGACCGGTCGTGTCCGCCAGGGCGGCGTACGCCGGGACAGGTGCGTGGCAGGGCAACGTGCTCGTCGTGCTGAGTCTGCACGGCGGCTTCGACGGCCTGTCCGCGATCTGCCCCATCGGCGACCCGGATTATGCGTTGGCACGTCCCACGATCGCCGTCCCGCCGTCGCTGGCGATACCGACCGGCGACCGGATGTTCGGCCTGCACCCGGCGCTGCGACCGTTGCTGCCGCTGTGGCAGGCCGGGACGATGGCCGCCGTGCAGGCCGTCGGGACCCCGGA
>JAYTOZ010000278.1:0-11944 GCA_043747515.1 Frankiales bacterium
CCGCCGTACCCGAACGCCCGACCGGGAGACTGGAACGGCCTGCAGTCCCACGTCGACACCCTCGCCGAGCTCCGGCGCGGGTTCCTGTCCGCCGAGGCCCGCCATCTCCCGGACCCGCCGGCGACGTACTGCTTCACCCCGAGCGTCTACGACGACAGCCTCGCCCCGGCCGGCCGGCACACCGTCTACCTCGCCTGCCCGTCCGCGCCGTACGACGTGGAGGGCGGCTGGGCGAACCAGGCGGAAGCGTTCGCCGACGCGATGGTCGAGCAGGTCGAGCAGCACGCCCCGGGTTTCCGGGCCAGCATCCTGGCCCGCACCGTGCGCACCCCGACGCTGATGGCGAAGGAGCTGAGATGGCCCGGTGCGCACCCGATGCAGCTCGACATCAGCCTGGACCAGCTGGCGTTCATGCGGCCGACGCGCCGACTGTCCGGGCACACCGTTCCCGGCGTCGCAGGGCTGTTCACCTGCGGCGCCTCGACCGCGCCGGTCGGTGGGATCGCCGGCAGCAGCGGCAAGGCCGCCGCGCTGAGCTTGCTCAAGGCGGACCGGTGACAGCTCAGGCCAATGACAGGAAGAGCTTCTCCAACAGGGCAACATCGAGCTCGGCGTCGTCGCTGTCGGGGTTGCGGACGCACTGCTTGAGGCCCGAGGCGATGATCGCGAAGCCGGCCTTGTCCAGGGCCTTGGAGACGGCGGCAAGCTGGGTCACGACGTCCTTGCAGTCCCGGCCCGCCTCGAGCATCCGGATGACGCCGGCGATCTGACCCTCGGCGCGGCGCAGCCGGTGCACGATCTTGGTGACGGATTCCTGCTCGAGTTCCACGCTGGCCTACCCGCTCTTTGGTCGTTACCCGGCAGGGTACCGGGTGGCCCCCGACAGCACGGCGTACAACGCCTCGGTCACACCACTCTCGACCTGCGTGACCGTCTGCCGGATGGTACCCCCTGGGGTACCATCAGGCACACAACGCCAGACTTTACGGCGGGAGCGACACCAGGTGGACAAGCAATCACCAGCCGCCGTCACTGGTAGGGCGCGTTCGACGCCACCCGGCGATGAACGGCTGCCACTGCCGATGCCCAACGACTCGGTCGACGCCGTCTGCTCGCAGATGCTGTTCTGCATGGCGCTGAGCACCGACGATTTCGTCGCGTTGTCGGCCGTTCGTGGTGCACTTCTTCGACCGGTTGCTCGTCGAGCAGCTTTGGGTTCGAAGACGTTCGACGTGGAGCCGTTCGAGGAGGGGGACCTGCCGCGCCGGGTGTGGCGGGTCACCCCCGGCCGCACCGGCTCGCTGATCGACGTTCGCGACTGACGGTTCACCACTGGAGAGCGCATGGCGGGCGACGACGAGCAATTGTGGGACCGGCGGTTCGCCGAGAAGGAGTGGATCAGCACACCCGACCCGCTGCTGGTCGAGCTGGTCGGGCCGCTGCCCCCCGGCCGGGCCCTGGACGTCGCCAGTGGCCCGGGCCGCAACAGCCTGTGGCTGGCGGGCAGCGGCTGGGAGGTGACCGCGCTGGACAGCTCGGCGGTCGCGTTGCGCCAGGCAGTTGCGCGTGCGGCGGCCGCCGGGCTGCGCCTGCAGACGGTGCAGGCCGACGTCGTGACCTGGCGCCCACCGGCGACGGCGTACGACCTGGTCATCGTGGCCAACCTGCACCTGCCGACGGTGGACCTCACGTCGCTGCTCACCCGGCTCGGCGAGGTGCTCCGGCCCGGCGGGCACCTGTTCGTGGTCGGCCACGACGTCGCGAACCTCGGTCGCCACGGGCCGCCGGATGCCACCCTGCTGCTGACCGTGGCGCGCCTGGCCGCAGCGCTGCCCAGCGGCCTGGTCGTCGAGCGGTTGGGTCGGCGGCTGCGACCGGTCCTGGCTCCTGGGGACGCCAACAGTGATTGGGCCGTGCTTGCCTGGGCGCGTCGCGGGCCTGGCACGTTTCCAGGGCCGGTGCAGGGCTGCGACCTACCGGGCGCCCACCGCCGTCGTGGGGACGTGCTCGAGTTGATGGTGCCGGCCGACATGCCTGCGGGCATGGGCGATCGCGGCCGGCAGGTCGTCGAAGACGTGGCCCTGGGCCAGGATCGGCGCGAGCGTCCCGACGGCTGCGAGCAACCGGGTGTGCTCCGGGCTGGCGCCCTTGAGCAGCACCGTGATGCCACGGTCGCCGAGCTGCGCCGCGATGTCACCGAGCGCCCTGGCGCCGGTCGCATCGAGCATCGCCATCGACCGGAGTCGCAGGATGACCACCCGGACGTCCGCGGTCGCGGTGAGCTCGGTCAGGAACCTCGCTGCGGCGCCGAAGAACAGCGGCCCGTCCAGGCGGTAGGTCAGGACGTGTGCGGCGAGCAACGCATGCTCGGCGTCGGTGTCGATCTCGTCCGGCGTGAGTGATTCCGGGACGGCCTGCGCAGTCCCGGCCAGGTGCTTCAGCGCCAGTACCGCAGCGACGGCGAGCCCGGCCTCGACAGCGGTGATGAGGTCGAAGGCGACCGTCCCGACCGCGGTCAGCATCAGCACCGCGGCATCGCCACGGGTCGAACGCAGGACCGCGAGGACGTTGTGCCGCTCGACCATCTTGTACGCCGTGACGATCAGCACCCCGGCCAGGGCGACCAAGGGGATGCGCGCCACCAGCCCCGACGCGGCGAACACGATTGCGGCCAGCACCAAGGCGTGGCTGAGGGCGGCGAGCCGGGTGGCCGCGCCGGCGCGGGCGTTGACTGCGGTCCGCGCGATCGCCCCGGTGGCCGGCATCCCCCCGCACAAGCCTGACGCGACGTTGGCCAGGCCCTGCCCGAGCAACTCCCGGTCGGGGTCGTGCCGTGGGGCGTCACCCATGCCATCGGCCACCCGGGCCGACAGCAGGCTCTCCAATGCCGCGAGGAAGGCGACGATCAATGCAGGCCCCAGCAACCCCGACAGCCCCGACAGGGCTGGCAGTGCCGGCACCGGGAGGCCGGACGGGAGCGCACCGATGCGCGCGACGTCGATGCTGGCGAGCTCGGCGACAGCGGTGACCGCAACCACCGCGAGCAGGCTCGCCGGCAAGGAGCGGTGCAACCGGGGCAGCACCGCCGTGAACCCGACCGAGATGGCGAGCAGGCCGAGCACGACCCAGTGCGGGTGCTCGGCGAAGCGGTAGACGGCGACCGCGGCTGCGCCTGCGGCGTTCTGGACGGGCGGCCGCGGGATCCCCAATGCGCTCGGCACCTGCTGCGCCGCGATGACGACGGCGATGCCGACGGTGAAGCCCTCCACCAGCGGCCATGGGATGTGGGCCAGCAGGTGTCCCAGCCGCAGCACGGCGGCGACCAGGAGCAGCAGGCCGGCAAGGATGGCGACCGGTAAGACCACCGATGGTCCGCGCGTGGCGACGAGCGGGACGAGCACCACGGTCATCGCGCCGGTCGGGCCCGAGACCTGCAGGTGCGACCCCCCGAAGATGGCGGCGACCGCCCCGGCCACGACCGCGGTGACCAGACCTGGCGCCGCGCCGACGCCGGTCGCCACGCCGAACGCGAGGGCGAGGGGCAGCGCGACGATGCCGACGGTGGCCCCCGCGGCCAGGTCCCGGGGCCAGGACCGGCGCAGCCCGGCGTAGTCGCTGCGGCGCGGCAGCAGGGGCGCGACCCACCGCAACCACCGGCCGGGTGCGGTCAGGGCCGTCGGGGCAGAGCTCATGCGGGCACGCCGTCCGGCGCGCTCGTGCCATCCACGAGTTGGGCGAGCAGCACCTGCCCCTGCCGTAGCTTATTGCCGAGCAATCGCCGTGCCACGGCGAGCAGCTCGGTGGTCAGCGGGTCGCGCAGGGAGCACACCACGGTGCTCCTGACCCGTCGGCTGTCGACGATCCCGGCGCGTCGCAGCACGCTGACCTGCTGGGACAGGTGCGAGAGCTCGAGCCCGGTCGCGGACGCGAGCTCACCGATCGTGTGCTCGGACTCCGACAGCAACTCGAGCACCCGGATCCGTACCGGATGGGCCATGGCCTTGAACAACTCGGCCTTGGCGTCGGCGAGCGGTCGGTCAGCGAGGAAGGGCACACTGCATGATCTGATCACTTGACAGCATTGTCAAGTCATCACACAGGGCGGTCCCGCGGCGCCGTTCGCCGGTCGGGTCGGGGCACCAACGTGGGCCGCGCCTTCACCCGGACGTGCGGCGGCGGGGCGGGTCCGGCAGGGTACGGCGGTGACCTCCCGCCGCTGGCTGTTCGCCGACCAGCTCGGCCCGCAGTTCTTAGATGCCCCGGACCAGCCGGCGCTGCTGGTCGAGTCCCGCGCGGTCTTCCGGCGGCGGCCCTTCCACCGGGCCAAGGCGCATCTGCTGCTGTCCGCACTTCGGCACCGCGCTGCCGAGCTCGGCGACCAGGCGATCTTCCTGCAGGTCGACACCTACGACGAGGCGCTCGACCAGGTCGAGGGCCCCCTGTCAGTCGTCCAGCCCACGTCGTACGCCGCAGACGCCTACGTGCGAGCGCGCGGGCTCGACGTCGTATCGGACGGGCGCGGTTTCGCAACGACGCGGGAGGACTTCGCCAGGTGGGTCAGCGGCCGCAAACGCCTGCTGATGGAGGACTTCTACCGCTGGCAACGTGAGCGATTCGAGCTGCTGATGGACGGCGACGAGCCGGCCGGTGGCCGCTGGAACCTCGACCACGACAATCGCGAACCCCCGCCGAAGCGGGCCACCCTGGGCCTGCCCGAACCGTGGTGGCCGACCGAGGACGACCTCGACGCGCAGGTCCGTGAGGACCTCGACCGCTGGCAGCGTGACGGGCTCGCGCACTTCGTCGGCGACGACGGGCCGCGCTGGGCGCCGGCGACGGCCACCGAGGCGCAGGCCGCGCTCACCCACTTCGTCGAGCATCGACTGGCCGATTTCGGACCGACCGAGGACGCGATGCTCGCGGCGGATCCCTGGATGGCGCACAGCGCCCTGTCGCCGGCGATCAACCTCGGGCTGCTGCACCCGCTGGCGTGCGTGCAGGCCGCCGAGCAGGCCTACCGGCGCGGGCTCGCACCACTGAACAGCGTCGAGGGCTACGTCCGGCAGGTGATCGGCTGGCGGGAGTACATCTGGTCGCTGTACTGGCACGTGCCCGCCGACTATCGACAGCGCAACGCGCTCGAAGCGACCAGCGAGTTGCCCGGTTGGTTTCGTGAGCTGGACTCCCGGGGCGAGGTCACCGCCAACTGCCTGGCCTCGGTGCTACGGGACATCCGCGAACGCGGCTGGGTCCACCACATCCCGCGGCTGATGATCCTCGGCAATTACGCCCTGCAGCGCGGCTGGGAACCGGCCCAGGTGACCGCCTGGTTCCACGAGGTCTTCGTCGACGGCTACGACTGGGTCATGCTGACCAACGTCACCGGCATGAGCCAGCACGCCGACGGTGGTCTGGTGGCGACCAAGCCGTATGCGAGTGGCGGCGCCTACATCAACCGGATGAGCGACTACTGCCGCGGCTGCGCCTACGACCCGAAGGTGCGGGTCGGGCCGACGGCCTGCCCGTTCACCGCCGGCTACTGGGCCTTTTTGGACCGCAACGCCGACCGGCTCCGCGGCAACCGGCGGATGCTGCAGCCGCTCGCCGGCCTGACCCGCCTCAAGGACCTGCCCGAGGTCATCGAGCAGGAGCGCAACCGAGGCGACGCGCCGCCGTGACGCACTGGGTTGCGCCCCTTGACGAACGGGAGCCAGCGACGAGCGGCGCGGCGACGCGAGCAGCGGTGGACGCGGCGGTCGAAGCCCTCGCGGCTGCACGAGCTGCATCCGGTACGCCGTGGCAGCGGCTTGCCGAGGAGCTCGGGCTGGCCAGCCCCGCCATCGAAGAACTCATCCACGACGAGTTCGATGACGCGATCATGAGCCCCACCAACTTCCGGCTCGACGTCCAGCGGCGGCCTGATCCCGAAGACGACCGGGTCGTCGACACCCTCGACGGGAAATTCCTGGCCGCTCAGTGGTGAGCCGGCAACGCCGTACGCCGATAAGGTCCGCCCAGAACGCTGTCCCATCGAGCTCAGGAGTGCGACATGCCCATCCCCACTGAGAATGTCGGGTCGCTGCCCCGGCCGCTGAGGCTGCAGGAGGCGATCGCCGCCTACGACAAGGGCGACATCACCAAGGCGCAGCTCGGCGCCGAGCAGGACGCAGCGGCGAAGGACTCCGTCCTGCGCTTGGAGCAGACCGGGACGCCGATCGTCTCCGACGGCGAGCAGCGGGCCTCGAGCTTCGCGACCTACCCGCTGGCCGACACCCTCGCGGGCACCGGGCTGGCCGACAACCTGGCCGGTGACGGACAGTACTTCGCCATCTTCGACGACGGCCACCACCGGCAGCTGCCGCGCCTGACCGGCGGTCCGTTCCGCTACAAGACCTACGCCGCCGACCTGCTCGAGCAGTCCGCGCCGTACGCCACCAAGCCGATGAAGCAGGCCGTCATCGCGCCGTCGATGCTCTACCTGCTCTACCCGCTCACCGGCGAGCTCGAGGGCTACACCCGCGAGCAGTTCCTGTCCGACCTGTGCGACGAGGCCGAGAAGGACATCCGCAAGGCCTTCGCGGCCGGGGCCGTTCGTGTCTCGATCGACTTCACCGAGGGGCGCCTGGCGGGTAAGAAGGATGCCCGCAACCCATGGACCAACGAGAACCTGCTCGAGACCTTTATCGAGCTCAACAACCGGGTGATCGACCGCTTCACGCCCGAGGAGCGCGTCAACATCGGCATCCACACCTGCCCGGGCGGTGACATGGACTCGGTGCACAGCAAAGAGGTCGACTACGCCGAGCTGCTGCCGAGCCTGTTTCGGATGAACGCCGGCTACTTCCTGATCCAGCTGGCCAGTGAGGACGACAAGGAGCGGGTCTACCGGCTCATCGGTGAGAGCATCCGGTCCGACGCGAACGGCGTGAAGCAGGTCGCCTTCATCGGCGTCATCGACCCACTCAATCCCACGGTCGAGACGGCCGATCAGGTCGCCGCGGACCTCGTGGCCGCTGCGAAGTACATCCCGACCGACCAGCTCGGAGCGACCGACGACTGCGGCTTCAGCCCGTTCAGCGTCGACCTCAAGCCCAAGCACGGTTCGCCGGACTTCGCTCGGGACATCGCCTTTTTGAAGATCACCGCCCGCGAGCAGGGCGCCAAGCTGGCCGCCGCGCAGCTGGGCATCTAGAGCACCCCCGCCGCCCCGGCCAACCGGGTGATCATCAGGACATCGCTGTGCCCCGCGCCCGGTGCGTCCGGCACCAACGTCCTGGTCATCGGCGCCGAGGTGGACTCGGGCGGGGGTCCAGGGGGCCGACGGGTGTGTCCGGGCAGGCGGGGGCTTGCCAAGGTTACCGGCGAGTAGGACAGTTGGGCTACTGACCAGTAACCCACCTCCAGGAGTCCGGGCCATGGGGCACTACAAGAGCAACCTGCGCGACCTCGAGTTCAATCTTTTCGAGGTCTTCGGAGCCGACCGCACGCTCGGCACCGGGCCCTACGCGCAGCTCGACGTCGATTCGGCCAGGGACGTGCTGAGGGAGGTCGAGCGGCTCGCCAGCAACGACCTCGCGGCGTCGTTCGTCGACGGCGACCGGCATCCGCCGGTCTTTGACAAGGCGACCGGGTCGGTGACCCTGCCGGCATCGTTCACCCGCAGCTACCAGGCCTACCACGACGGTGGCTGGGACCGGCTGCCGCTGTCAGAGCAGCTCGGCGGCATCGGCGCCCCGCCGTCGCTGATCTGGGCCTGCTCGGAGATGGTGCTCGGCGCCAACCCTGCCCTCTACCTCTACGCCGCCGGCCCGGCATTCGCCAGCATCCTGCACCGCAACGGCACCCCCGACCAGCAACGGTTCGCCGAGCTCGCGATCGAGCGCGGCTGGGGCGGCACGATGGTGTTGACCGAGCCCGACGCTGGCTCCGACGTCGGCGCCGGACGGGCCACCGCGACCCAGCAGAGCGACGGCAGCTGGCACATCGAGGGCGTCAAGCGCTTCATCACCAGCGCTGAGTGGGATTGGCCGGAAAACATCTACCACCTCGTCCTGGCCCGCCCGGTCGGCGTCGAGGGGCAGGGCGGGCCCGGCACCAAAGGGCTGTCGCTGTTCCTCGTCCCGAAGTTCCACGTCGACCTCGAGACCGGCGCCCTGGGCGAGCGCAACGGCGCCTACGTCACCAACCTCGAGAAAAAGATGGGCCTGAAGGTCTCCACCACCTGCGAAGTCACCTTCGGCGAGCGGCAGCCGGCTGTCGGCACGCTCGTCGGCGACGTGCACAACGGCATCGCGCAGATGTTCGAGGTGATCGAGTACGCCCGGATGATGGTCGGCACCAAAGCCATCTCGACGCTGTCAACCGGCTACCTCAATGCGCTCGAGTACGCCAAGCTCCGCGTCCAGGGTCCGGACCTGGCGCAACTGACCGACAAGGCCGCGCCGCGGGTCACGATCAGCCACCACCCCGACGTACGCCTGATGCTGATGCGGCAGAAGGCCTGGGCCGAAGGCATGCGGGCGCTGGTCATCTACACCGCGACGGCGCAGGACCGGATCGAGCTCGGTCGCGCCGCCGGCACGGTCGACGAGGCCGCGGTGCGCCTCAACGACCTGCTGCTGCCGGTCGTGAAGGGCTACGGCTCGGAAAAGGCCTACGAGCTGCTGGCCAGCTCGCTACAGATCTTCGGCGGATCTGGCTACACGCAGGACTATCCGATCGAGCAGTATCTGCGCGACGCCAAGATCGACACCCTCTACGAAGGCACCACGACGATCCAGGGGATGGACCTGTTCTTCCGCAAGATCGTCCGGGACAAAGGTCAGGCGCTGGGGGCGCTGACCGCTCAGATCCAGGAGTTCACCAAGGCGGGCGACGGTCAACTCCTCGCCGAACGCGAGCTGCTCGCCCAGGCGCTCGAGGACGTCCAGGGCATCGTCGGGCACTGCGTCAACGACCTGATGGCCTCGGCGGAGGACCCGCGCAACGTCTACAAGGTCGGGCTCAACACCACCCGTGCACTGATGGCCCTCGGCGACCTGGTCGTCGGTTGGTTGCTGCTGCGTCAGGCCGCCGTCGCCCTCGAGGCGCTGCCCTCGGCGACCGGCCGGGACACGGCGTTCTACACCGGCAAGGTGGCCGCAGCCCGGTGGTTTGCCCGCGACGTCCTGCCTGAGCTGACCGCCCAGCGCAGCATCGCCGAGGCCACCGACCTGTCGCTGATGGACCTCGACGAGGCGTCTTTCTGACCAGGTACGCCGAGCCAGGGCGGCCATCCACCCGATCGGGCGAGTGTGATCGACAGCCACCGGGGGTACCGAAACCCTGATCGCGGCCGCCCGCGTCGCACACGAGCACGGAGGCACATCCATGGGCATCGGCGTCAGCGTCTTTCTGCTCGCGATCGGCGCGATTCTCGCGTTCGCAGTCGACTACAACCTCAACGGCCTGGACATCCGCGTGGTCGGCTTCATCCTGATGGCCGCCGGCATCCTTGGTCTGGTGCTGACCATGCTGGTCTTCGGCCGCCGCGACCGCGTCGCGACCCGAGGCGTCGTCAGCGAGGAGCGCATCACCCGCGACCCGGGCGTCTACTGACCGGAGGGCACCTCTGCAGTCCCGGTCACAGCTCGAAGGCCCGACCCGCCGGCCGGCGTCGGGCCTTCGTGCTGCCCGGTCCTGACGACACCGGCCGCCGCAGCCAGGCTGAGTGCAACAGCCACCACGGCGACGATGGCCAGGAGCCCACCTGGCAAGGGTGACCAGGACAGCGCCGCAGACCGGCCACCCGCCCAGAAGTACCGCAGTGCAAGGCGCAGGCCGAGGCCCTGGGCAGCCAGGCAGGAGAGGGGCAACGCGAGCCGCGCCGCGGTCGCGAGCCGGCCGCGTCCCGACAGCGCCACCGCGGCCACCCCGGCGACGCCGATCAGGCCCGGAAACAGATAGCGCCCCTGCGCGCCGTAGACCGCATGCTGGTGCAGGAAGATCGACACCTCCAAGGCGCACACCAGGCCGGCCAGCAGGACGAAGGGCGCGAGGGCCACGACGACCGGACCGCGCGTGTCACGCCGGCGAAGCGTCACCATGACCGGTGCGGCGACCGCGAGCCACACCGCGAACGCGCCGGCGAACGATCCGGGCGTCTCGAACCAGCCGAGGTCGCGCCACGACGTCTTCAGGACCGACCCGACGAAGGTCTGGAACGCCTCACCTGGGCCGAGATGGCCAGCCAGCGCGCGCAGGAACCCGTTCGGATAGCCGGACGGCTGGATCGAACCGGCCGTGACCAGGCGCAGCGCGTACCACCAGCCGGCCAGCACCGTCGGCAGACCGAGCGCGACGAGCAACGGCCGCCAGGCGAGATTGCGGACCCGCCAGCCCGCTCCCACGGCGAAGGCGAGCACAACACAGCCGGGCAGCAGCAGGGCGAAGCTCTTGGTGAGCAGGGCAACAGCGACGACCAGTCCCAGGGCCACCGCCCGCGGCGTGCTGCGCGTCCCCTGGGCAACTCCGACCAGCAACGGCGTCGCCAGCCCGAACTCCAGCAGCAGCAGGTCGCCGTCGGTCACCGAGGCGCCGATGTGTAAGAGCTGGGGGGCGAGCAGCACTACAAAGCCGGCCGCGGCAGCCCCCGCCTGGCAGGCACCGAGCCGCCGCCCGGTTCGCCAGACGAGCAGTGGGAGGGGCAGCAGCAGCAACCCCTGCAACATCCGCAGGGTGACGACCGCGACGTCGGCCGGCACGTCCCGCAGGCCCAGCAGGCGCACCTCGGCGGCAGCGAGCAGCGGCCACAGGGGTGGGTGCTGCGTCATCTGATCGACCTGCCCGAGCTGGTCAGGGGGCACGGGCAGGGACTCCAGCTCGCGGAACGACGGGTAGGGCCCGGGCCTCGCGCGCACGGCACGGGGCGGCACGAAGGTGCGGTCGTCGCCGCCCGGGAAGTCGGCGTAGCGGTAGGACGCCGCGACCTCCGGCCGAAGCCGCCCTGACCCCGCCGGGGGATAACCGTCACCGGCGGCCAGCCGCAGCACGGTCGACAGGTGCTGCGGCTCGTCGACGGCCCGGTAGAGCGGCACGGCGACCGACCAAAGCACCACCAACAAGGCGAGCAACCCGGTCGCGCACCACACCGCGGCCGGCGGTCGGTCCCGGCCGGTCACCGCTCGGGCCCAGGCGGTAGCCCGCAGAGCCGGTCCGGACCGGGGTCGATCACGACCGGGGTGGGCCAGGCGCGAACCGCGTACTGCTGCCAGGTCTGCGGGTCGGAGTCGCCCAGGACCGGATGGCCGACCCCATGGGGGAACCTCGGCGAGGGCACGCCGGAGACGACCAGGACGTCGACGAACCGCTGCTCGAGCACGTGCCGGCAGTTGACGCAGCAGAGCGTCCAGAAGTCGTGCAACACGAGCGTGCCGCGCAGGCCGGCGAGGGTCGGCGCCCGCGCGACGGCGCCGATCCACCCGCCCCGCCCGTGGGGCTCCGGCGCGCGGATCCGCACCGGTCGCCGGGGGCTGGCTGGGCGCGGCACCTGCGCAGCGTAGGAGACGGGGGCCGGGGGTAGGGGCGCGTCCATGGCGAGCGAAACCAAGGGCACGGTCGTGGTGGCCCTCGGCGCCAACCTCGGGATCGCCTTTGCCAAGTCGATCGGCGGCGTCATCACCGGCTCGTCATCGCTGCTCTCGGAGGCGGCGCACTCATTCGCCGACACCTTCAACGAGGTGTTCCTGCTGCTGTCGCTGAAAAAGGGCGACAAGCCCGCCGATCGGACGCATCCGTTCGGCTACGGCAAGGAGCGCTTCTTCTGGTCATTGTTGGCCGCCGTCGGCATCTTCGTGTCCGGGGCGGGCTTTTCGCTCTACCAGGGCATCCGGGCCCTGGTGGGGCGTCAGCCGGAGCCGTCCACCCGCGACTTCACCATCGTGTACGTCGTCCTGGCGGTCAGCCT
>JAYTOZ010000279.1:0-9700 GCA_043747515.1 Frankiales bacterium
GCTGAGCGCAAGAAGCGCCGGGCCGGCCGAACCGAGGAGCAGAGCGTCAGCAGTGGTGGCCTCGGTGAGCCGTTCGCCGGCGAGGTCGAGGCGGGCTGACGCGTGCGCTCACAACGCCCGTAGGACACCAGCGGTCGTGGCGGCGACGATCACCACCACCAGGAAGGGCGCCCGCAGTAGCAGCGCCACGGCGCCGGCGGCGAGCCCGGCTGCCCGGGCGTCCAGCACGAGCGCGCGCCGGGCCCCGAAGGACTGTACGACCACGAGCGCAGCGAGCAGTGCGACCGGCAGCAGCTCCGCGCCCCGGCGTACGACGGGACGGTCCAGGGCCGTCGGGGGAAGCAGCCAACCGGCCGCCTTGAACGCAAGGCAGCCCAGCGCGGTCAGCGCGATGGCCAGCCAGGTCATCGGCGGGTCCGGACGACGACGGCCGGCACGACCGCGAGCGCGGCGACCAGCACCGGCACGCCGGGCGGGGTGAACGGGACCGCGCCGGCCGCGAGCAGCGCGCCGCCAGCGGCCACCCAGGCGGCCGTGCGCTCGTGCACCTGCAGGCGCAGCAGCGCCAGGAACGCCGCCCCGACGGCGGCGTCGAGCCCGAACGCACGGGTGTCGATGACCTGCCCGGCGACGGCGCCGAGCAGGGTCGCGAGGTTCCACAGCAGGTAGACCGAGGCGGCGGTGGCCCAGAACGCGAGGCTGGTCAGCCCCTGGGGTGCGCCGGCGGCCATCGCCATCGTCTCGTCGATGGTCAGGTGGGCGGCCAGCGCCCGCCGGGCGCCACGCAGCCGCAGCAGGTCGGCCAGCCGGACGGCGTACAGCGCGTTGCGGCTGCCGAGCAGCAAGGCGGACGCGACGCCGGCGAGCAGCGTGCCGCCAGCGCCGAGCACGCCCACCAGGGCGAACTGCGACGCGCCGGTGAACACCAGCAGCGAAAGGGCGCAAGCCTGCAGCACCGACAGTCCGGCGGTGGTCGCGACCGCGCCGAAGGAGATGCCGTAGGCGCCGACGCCGAGGCCGATGCCGACGGCGTCGCGGACGACGGCCCGCCGGGCTGGGCTCAGCGAACGCCGCCGCAGCTGCCCTCGTCGGGGCTGTCCCCCGCCACGACGATCTTGGCCAGCAGTGTCGTCAGCTGCTCGACCTCCTCGGCCGTGAGCTTGCCGGTGACGTGCTCCGCCACCCCCCGCAGGTGCGTCGGCCAAGCACTGTGCAAGCGCTGCAGTCCGTTCGCGGTGAGCACCGCCAGGGTGCCCCGGGCGTCGCTCGGACAGGACTGCCGCTCGACCAGACCTTCTCGGGCCAGCCGGTCGACGAGCCTGGTGAGCCCGGACCGGCTCAGCAGGACCCGGTCGGCGAGCTCGGTCATCCGCAGTCGGCGGTCCGGCGACTCCGACAGCTGCACCAGCACGTCGTAGGACGGGAGCGGCAGGTCGTGCTCGGCGACCAGCTCGGCCTCCAGGCTCCTGATGACCTGGGCGTGCGCCCGAAGGAACATCCGCCAGGCCTGGAGTTCGCCTGCGGTCAACGCTGTGGTCACTCGCACAGAGTAGTTGCACACGCACGGGCCCGGCGGCGTTCTAGCCTGCCGGGCATGCGTAGTGCCAAGGACTTCTTCCGCCCGCTTGCCATCGGTGCCCCCGAACCGCTCCGGGAGATCCCCTGGCGACCGTCGCGGATGTTGCATTTCTTCGACCCGAGCAACGCCAAGATGGTGGCCAAGGTCCCGGACCTGGCCAGCAAGGTCGACGTGCTGCTCGGCAACCTCGAGGACGCCGTGCAGGCGGCCAACAAACAGGCGGCGCGGGCCGGCCTGGTCGAGGTGGGCCGGACCGCCGAGCTCGGTGACGCCCAACTCTGGACCCGGATCAACTCCCTCGACAGCCCCTGGGCCCTCGACGACCTGACGACGCTGGTCACCGAGATCGGCGACCGCCTCGACGTCGTCATGGTGCCGAAGGTCGAGGGACCCGAAGACATCCACTACGTCGACCGGCTGCTGGCCCAGCTCGAGGCCAAGGCCGGGATCCGCCGCCCGATCCAGGTGCACGCCATCCTCGAGACGGCCCGCGGCGTGGCGAGCGTCGAGGAGATCTGCGGGGCAAGCCCCCGCATGCAGGGCGTCTCGCTGGGCCCGGCCGATCTGGCCGCCGACCGCCGGATGAAGACCACCCGGGTCGGCGGCGGCCACCCCGGCTACCTCATCCGGCAGGACGCCGACGGGGAGCGGGAGCGGCAGACCTATCAGCAGGACCTGTGGCACTACACCGTCGCCCGGATGGTCGACGCCTGCGCCATGCACGGGATCTACGCCTACTACGGCCCGTTCGGCGATATCAAGGACGTGCTGGCCTGCGAGGACCAGTTCCGCAACGCCTACCTGCTCGGCTGCGTGGGCGCCTGGTCCCTGCACCCGGTGCAGATCGACATCGCCAAGAGGGTCTTCTCCCCGGACCCGGCCGAGGTCGCCTGGGCCAAGCGCGTCATCGAGCAGATGGGCGACGGCACCGGCGCGGTGATGATCGACGGCAAGATGCAGGACGACGCGTCGGTGAAGCAGTGCCGGGTGGTCGTCCAGCTGGCGACCGACCTGGCTGCCCGCGACGCCGACCTCGCCGCGGCGTACGGGCTGTGAAGCCCCTGCGGTCCGTGCTCTACATGCCGTCATCGAACAGCCGGGCCCTCGACAAGGCCAGGACGATCCCCGCGGACGCGATCATCTTCGACCTCGAGGACGCCGTCGCGCCCGATGCCAAGGAGCTCGCCCGCGAACAGGCGTGCGCCGCGGTGGCCTCCGGCAGCTACGGTCGGCGGGAGCTCACGATCCGTTGCAATGGCCTCGACACCCCCTGGGGCGCCGACGATCTGCGCGCCGCCGCAGCGGCCGGCCCGGCTGCCGTCGTGGTGCCGAAGGTCGGCGGCGTCGAGCATCTGCGGGCGGTGGCCGACCTCGTCGGTGACACCCCGATCTGGGCGATGATCGAGACGCCGAAGGCCGTGTTCGACGTGCGAGCCATCGCCGCCTCCCCGCAGGTCACCGCCCTCGTCCTGGGCACCAACGACCTCGCCAAGGAGCTCCGAGCCGCGCTCGTCCCCGGCCGCGCACCGCTGCTGCCGCACCTCGCGACCGCGCTGCTGGCCGCGCGGGAGGCCGGCAAGGTGGTCCTGGACGGGGTCTACAACGACGTCAAGGACCTGGCCGGCTTCGAGGCCGAGTGCCTGCAGGGCAGGGAGTTCGGCTTCGACGGCAAGACGCTCATCCACCCCACCCAGGTCGAGATCGCCAACCGGGTGTGGGCGCCGTCGGCTGACGACATCGACCGGGCCCGCGCCGTCATCGAGGCGTTCACAGCCGCTGCGGCCGAGGGCCGGGGCGTCGTCGTGGTCGACGGCCAGCTGGTGGAGAACCTGCACCGCGACAACGCCCTGCATACCCTGGCCACCGCGGAGGCGATCGCCGCGCTCGGTTGAGGACGCGGCCGGTCCACTGCGCACGTAACCTGAGAGCGGCCCGCCATTGGGCCCCGATCGAGGACATGATGACCACACCACTGCCCACGTCCGAGCAGCTGACAGCCGCCCTGGCGACGGTCGAGGACCCGGAGATCCGGCGGCCCATCACCGAGATCGGCATGGTGAAGTCGGCGGTCGTCGACCCCGACGGCACCGCGCGGGTGGCCATCTTCCTGACCGTCAGCGGTTGTCCGATGAAGGACACCCTCACCGAACGGGTCACCGCAGCGGTCGGCGTCCTGCCGGGCGTGACGAGCGTCCGGGTCGAGCTCGACGTCATGAGCACCGAGCAGCGGCAGGCCCTGCAGACCCTCCTGCGTGGTGACAACCCGAGCCGCGACATCCCCTTCGCCATGCCGGGCTCGCTGACCAGGGTGTTCGCGGTGGCCTCTGGCAAGGGCGGCGTCGGCAAGAGCTCGGTGACGGTGAACCTGGCCGCGTCGATGGCCGCGAAAGGCCTGCGGGTGGGGGTCCTCGACGCCGACATCTACGGCTTCTCGGTGCCCCGGATGCTTGGTGTCGAGCACCGGCCCACCCAGGTCGAGTCGATGATCATGCCGCCGTCGGCGCACGGCGTGAAGGTCATCTCGATCGGCATGTTCACCAAGGACAACACCCCGGTCGTCTGGCGCGGACCGATGCTGCACCGGGCACTGCAGCAATTCCTCGCCGACGTTTACTGGGGTGACCTGGACTACCTGCTGATGGACCTGCCGCCGGGCACCGGCGACGTCGCCATCTCGGTCGCCCAACTCGTACCGAGCGCCGAGATCCTGGTCGTCACCACCCCGCAGCTGGCCGCGCAGGAAGTCGCCGAGCGGGCCGGCTCGATCGCCCTGCAGACCCACCAGCGAATTGCCGGCGTGGTCGAGAACATGAGCTTCCTGCCGTGCCCGCACTGCGGTGACCGGATCGAGGTCTTCGGCTCCGGCGGTGGCCAGGCGGTCGCCACGTCACTGTCGCGGCTGCTCGGCGCCGAGGTTCCGCTGCTCGGCCAGATCCCGATCGACCTGCGGCTGCGGGAGGGCGGCGACAACGGCACGCCGCTGGTGCTGTCCGACCCGGACAGCGCCTCGGCCAAGGAGCTGCGGCTCATCTCGGACACCTTGACCGGGAAGCCACGTGGGCTCGCCGGCATGTCGCTCGGCCTGGCCCCCGCCGGCCGGTAGCTCCCGCCGCTCAGGTCGTGTCGGGGTCCCAGGGCACCGGCTCGCCCGGGGCGAGCGGGACCGGCCGGACCGGACCGACGGTCGCCACCGGCTCGGGTTCGTCCTCCAGCAGGTGCTTGCGGACAAACTCCCGCGGGTGCAGCGACCGAAGGTCCAGATCGCCGACCTCCGGCCCCAACTCGGACTTCAGCTCGTCGGTCATCCCCTTGAGGTAGACCCGGAGCTTGCGCAGGTTCTTGCCCGCCTCCTGGGCAATCCCCGGCAGCCGGTCCGGCCCGAAGACGAACAACGCGAGCAGCATCAGCACCCCGGCCTCCGGCCAACCCAGCCCACCGAACACGCGCGCCTCCTCGTCAGGTGTCAGCGTACGGCGGGGCGGCCCGCTCAGCCGGTCTTCTTGTCCTGGAGGACCAGCTTGGCGGTGCGGGTGTCGCTGCCGCGGACGTAGCTGACGGTGATGCTGTCGCCGACCTTGAACCCACGCAACGTCACGATCAGCTGATCCACGCTCTGCACGGGCTTGCCATCGAGCTTGGTGATGATGTCCTTGGCCTGCAGGCCGGCCTGCTGGGCGGCCCCGCCGGACACGACCTCCACCAGCTGTGCGCCCCGCTGGCCGTTGCCGTCCGCGCCCACCGTCATGGCGTTCACCCCGATGGCCGGGTGGGTGGCCTTGCCGGTACGGATCAGCTGCTCGGCGATCGACCTCGCCTCATCGACCGGGATCGCGAAGCCGACCCCGATGCTGCCGCTCTGCGTACCGGTGCCGGTGCCGCCGCCACCGAGGGTGGCGATCGCCGAGTTGATCCCGATCAGCCGACCGCGGCCGTCCACGAGCGCCCCACCGGAGTTGCCCGGGTTGATCGCCGCATCGGTCTGGATGGCGTTGATCAGCGGGGTACCCGGCCCGCTGCCGTCCTCGCTGGGCACGTTGACCCGGCGGTTGAGGGCACTGATGATCCCCGAGGTGACGGTGCCGGCCAGCCCGAGCGGTGAGCCGATCGCCACCACCGGGTCGCCGACCACCAGGTTGGTCGAGCTGCCGAGGGTGGCCGGCACGAGCGGCCCGCCACCCGACACCCTGATGACCGCCAGGTCGGTCTCCGGGTCGCGGCCGACGATCGAGGCGGGCCGCTCACCTTCGGCGCCGTTGAACGACACGGAGATCGTGCCGCCGTTGGCGCCCGGCGCAACCACGTGGTTGTTGGTGAGGATGTAGCCGTCCGAACGCAGCACGACGCCCGAGCCGGTCCCGCCGCCGGTGCCGGTCGTCACCGAGATGCTGACGACGCTCTTGAGGACCCGGGCGGCGATTCCCGCGACCGAGTCAGGTGACCGGCTGATCGAGCCGGCGTCGGTACTGGCCGCACCGAGGCTCGCCGCCGAGTCGGTGAGCCGGTTCGACGAGGTGTCCGACCCGGCCCCGCGGGCGCCGAGGAAGCCACCGGCGGTGCCGGCGACCAGCGCGGTCGCAAGGACGGCGCCGGCCATCGCGAGGCCGCCGCGCCGCTGTTTGCCCGCTGGCGGATTCGTCGAGCCGATCGAGTCGGTGGGCCAACCCCACGCCGGCGGGTCGCCTGCGGTCGGCCTGGCGACCGCCGGCTCGGCGTACGGCTGACCGTGGACCGTCGTCGGGTTGTCGTCCGGCTGGGCGCCCAGGCCCGCCTCGGGGCTCCCCCAGGCGCCGTCCGCCGGCTGCGACCACCACGGCCCCGGGGGCGGTGGGGTGTTACCGGGCGGAGGTGTGCGGTCAGCGTCGTCGCTCATGATGGTCGTCCTCCGGTAGGTCAGATGTGCTGCCACCAGAAGTCTGCCCACCTGCGCGTGAGATCCGCGTGAGTCAGTGGAACGGATTCAGCCACGACCCAAACCGGGACAACCCGCGGCGCAGCCGATGCAGCACCCCGCCGGGTGGGGACGGCCCGAGATCGTGCGGCAGGGCGAGAACCGCGCTGCGGACCGTGCCGGCCGAGGCGTCCGACAGCACCGTCCAGGTGTGGCCGGCGCCCGACCACACGACCCGCTCGGGATTGGCGTGCTGGGCCCAGACGGTCACCCGGCCCTGCCGCTCGAGGACGAACCCCGGGATTGCACCGGGAGCCCTCTTGCCCCGCTGGACGAACACCGACAACGTCGACAGCCCGTCGGAGTAGGCGAGCTGCAGGACCTGCCCGTGCAGGCGCGCCTCATAGAGCGACAGCCGCCCGGGCAGCGCGATCGGCGCCGGCCAACCGCGCGCCCGCAGGCCGTCGAGGTCGGCAGGTTCGAGCCCTTGCCCGGCTGGTGGCAGCGGTGCCACGACCGCCTCCGGCGCGTACGGCGGGACAGCCGGCGGGGTGGCCGGCGGCACCCTGAGCTCGACAAAGCTGCTGCTGTGGACCGGCCGGCCGGCCTCGTCGTAGACCTCGCGACGCAGGATGAGCGAGCTGTCCTCGTCGACCCAGAACCGGGCGGCGACCTCGCCTGCTCCAGTGACGTCAGGGCGCCGCGCCTCGACGATGCGGGCGGACCGGCCAGCACTTCGGCCCCGGCCGGCGATCCCCAGGACGTAGTGGTCGGCCAAGACATTGATCAGCCGTTCGTCCAGACCGTCGGCGGGAACGCCGAGCTTGGCCGAGCTTGCCTCGTTGGAGCTGCCGGCCGCGCGCAGCCGGGCGAGGGTGCCACGCTCCGGGGTGTGCGAGATCTCCGCGACGGCCGAGCGCCGACTGCCGCCGTGCCAGCTGGCGAGGTCCTCGGACCCGCTCCAGGTCTGGCTGCGGACCGCTCTCGCAGCGAGCTGGAGCAGACCGAGTGCCTGGGCCTGGCTCGACCCGGACGGAGCCGACCCGGCGGGTGCGGCGAACGACACGGGCGTACCCGCCACCAACGCGCTGGTACCGGTGAGCAGGGCGAAAAGGCGCAGCCGCCTCACGGCGTCGATCGGAACGAGGCCGGCAGCGTGTCGGCCTCGGCAAAGGGCACATCGGGGGTGGTCGAGGCGTAGTCGAGGACGAAGGACGCGCTCGCCGGATCGACCGGGGCGACCGTGCCGCGCGGCGCCGGTCCACCGAGGGCGAGCGCCCCACCGAGGCCGAGGGCGACGAGGGCGCCGCCGACCGTGCCGCGCCGTAATCGGACCGACCGGCGGCGCGAGACCCGGCGCACCGGCCGGGCTGCGCCGTGCGGGGTGGCCGCCGGCCAGGACCAGCCGGGCTCGGCCATCGGGGCCGGCGCACTGATGGCCAGCAGCGCCTCGCTCAGAACGAGCCTGGGGGCCGGGCCGACGAGGACGCGCAGCGACTGTTTGAAGCGCCGTTGGGCGTCCACCTCGGCCCGGCAGGGCAGGCAGTGCGCGAGGTGGGCGAGCACCCGTTCGCGCTGCGGGTGATCGAGCTCCCCGTCGACCAGGGCCGAGACCGAGGCCCCCAGGTGGCTCGTCACGATCGCCCCGGCGCCGGGTCCAACGGCGAACCTGGTAGGCCGGCCGGGTCCCGGTGCGCCAAGGCGGACCGCAGTTGCGTCCGGCCGCGGTGGATGCGACTGCGCACGGTGCCGAGCTTGATGCCCAGGGTCGTGGCGATCTCTTCGTACGACAGGCCCTCGAGGTCGCACAGCACGACGGCGGCGCGGAAGTCCGGCGGGAGGGCATCGAGCGCGGCTTGGACGTCATGGTCGAAGTGTGTGTCGTCGTAGAGCTGGGCGGGGCCACGGTCGCCGCTCGCGAGCCGCTCGGCATCGTCGGGCAGCGCATCGAAGCGAATCCGCGACCTTCGGCGGACCAGGTCGAGGAACAAGTTGGTGGTGATCCGGTGCAACCAGCCCTCGAACGTGCCGGGGGTGTAGCTGGACAGCGAGCGAAAGACCCGGACAAAGACCTCCTGAGTGAGGTCCTCGGCGTCGTGCTGATTGCCGGTGAGCCGGTAGGCGAGGCGATAGACCCGCGCCGAATGGTCGCGCACCACGTCCTCCCAGGACGGCGGCGTCCACGGGTCGGCGGTGGTCTCGGGGTCCGTGCGGCCTCCCTCGGCGAGCGGCGTACCGACAGCCAGCACGCCCGTGCTCCCCATGGTGCCCCGCCTCCCGTCAGTCCGCGAACCCGTCAGCCGCCCAACGCATCACGATCCAGCGACGTTCCCCGATAGGCTGGCTCGGCAGTCGATCAAGGGAGGCGCGCCATCGAGGCCAATGAGACCGGGCGGGGCACGACGGTGGCCGGCACGAGCGGGCGCAGCGAGAGCGGTGGACGTGGCGGCGGCAATGCGGCCGCGCTCACGTCATGGATCGACGGGTGGTTGCCCGAGGAGCCGATCCTGACTGCTGCCCGGCAGCGGGCCGCCGAGGTTGGGGTCGCGGCGGTCGACGCGGCGTCGGGCAACGTTCTGCGGTTGCTCGCCGCCGTGACCGGCGCCCGCGCGGTCGTCGAGCTGGGTACCGGCGCCGGGGTGTCTGCCCTGTGGCTGCTCCGCGGCATGCGCGCCGACGGCGTCCTGACCTCGGTCGACCCCGAGGCCGAGCACCAGCGGCTCGCCCGGCAGTCCCTCGTCGAGGCCGGCTACGGCCCGGGACGGGTCCGGCTCATCGCCGGCCGGGCCCTCGAAGTGCTGCCTCGGCTGTCCGACGGGGCCTACGACCTGGTGTTCTGCGACGCGGCCCGGTCGGAGAACACCGATTACCTCGCGGCGGCGTTGCGCCTGCTCCGCACGGGTGGGGTCGTGGTGTTCGCCGGCGTGCTGGCCGGCGGCCGGGTGGCCGACCCGAGCGCCCGGGACACCGACACCGTGTCGCTGCGCGAGCTGACCCGGCTGGTGCGCGAGGAGGCCCGCCTGGTGCCGGCGCTCGTACCGGTCGGCGCCGGCCTGCTCGCCGCGGTGGTCGTGGAGCCGCTCTAACCTTGCGCCGCCCGACCTTGCGCCGCCCGACCTTGCGCCGATGGCTACGGCCGGTGCGGGTGTGGCCTTTGGGCAACCGCGACAGCAGGGAAGCGGGGCCCGATTCGTCGCCGAGCGTGGCCGCGGGCCCCACGGCGTTCCCTTGCC
>JAYTOZ010000280.1:0-2015 GCA_043747515.1 Frankiales bacterium
TGCCAGCGAGCCGCCCGCGGCCGGCAGCGCAGCGACAACCGCCCGGCAGACCCGCACCACCCCGATAAAGATCCCCTCGAACGCCCCGCGCCACTGCTCGTCGGTCAGACCCAGGGCCGTCCCGGCCGGCGGTCCGCCGACACTGAGCAACGCGCCATCGAGACGTCCGTACGCCGTGATCGCGGTCTCGACGAGCCGGTCGGCAGCCGTCGGGTCGGCGAGATCGAGTGCCAGGCCGGTGCAGTCGAGCGATGCGGCGGCCGCGGCCACCCGGCCGGGGTCGCGGGACGCGATCACGACCCGGGCCCCTTCGGCCAGCAGGGCCGCCGCGCCGGCGTAGCCGAGGCCACGCGAGCCACCGGTCACGACGTACACCTTGCCCGACAGTGCGAGGTCCACGGCTGCGACGGTAGTGGCGACAGGTGTGGTCCACGTCACCTAGGTTGCCGTCATGAGCTTCAACCTCGCCACCATGCTCCGGGAGTCCGCCAACGACGCGCCGGACAAGCCCCTCGCGCTGCTGGGCGAGATGTCCTTCAGCTACGCACAGGTCGACGAGGTCAGCGGCCGCGTCGCGAGCGCGCTGCTGGCCCTGGGCCTCGAACGCGGGGACAAGGTGGCGGTGCAGCTGCCGAATCTGCCGCAGTTTCTGTTCTGCTACTTCGCGATCCTGAAGGCCGGCCTGGTGATGGTGCCGCTCAACCCGTTGCTGCGGGCGCCCGAGGTGGCCTACCACCTCGCCGACAGCGACGCGAAGCTGCTGATCACCTTCGAGTCGTTCGCCGATGAGGCGGTCAAGGGCGCCGCGCAGGTCGACGGGATCGGCATCTATGTCGTCAACCTGCCCGGCAACGACGTACGCCCCGACGGGACGAAGCATTTCGACGAGTTGTACTTCGCCGACGACACCCGCGACATCGTGCCGCTGGATCCGGGTGACACCGCCGTGCTGCTCTACACGAGCGGGACGACCGGCAAGCCCAAGGGCGCCGAGCTGACGCACTTCCAGCTGTACATGAACTGCACCACCGCCGGAGAGTTGTTCGCCTTCCGTGACGACGATGTAGGCCTGGCGGTGCTGCCGCTGTTCCACGTCTTCGGCCTGTCCAGCGTGCTCAACACGACGGTGCGGTACGGCGGGACGATCGTGCTCGTGCCGCGGTTCGAGATGCCTGCGGTGCTCGAGGCGATGTCGTCGAAGCGGTGCACGATCTTCTCTGGTGTGCCGACGATGATCCAGGCGCTGCTGCAGGCCGACCTCGGCGACCACGACCTGTCGGCGATGCGGGTCGTCGTCAGCGGAGGCGCGGCGATCCCGGGCGAGGTGATTCGCGCGTTCGAGGAGAAGTTCGCGCCCGTGGTGGTGCTGGAGGGCTACGGCCTGTCAGAGAGTGCGAGCACGACGACCTTCAACCGCAGCGCGGAGGAGCGCAAGGTGCTGTCGATCGGCAAGCCGATCTGGGGCGTCGAGGTGCAGGTCGTCGACGAAGACGACAAGGCGCTGCCCCCCGGTGAGAGCAACGTCGGCGAGATCGTCATCCGCGGCCACAACATCATGAAGGGCTACTACAACAACCCTGAGGCGACTGCCGAGGCGATGCGCGGTGGCTGGTTCCATACCGGCGACCTGGCCTACGCCGACGACGACGGTTTCTACTTCATCGTCGACCGCAAGAAGGACCTGGTGATCCGGGGCGGCTACAACGTCTATCCCCGCGAGATCGAGGAGGTGCTCTACACGCATCCGGCGGTCGCCGAGGCGGCCGTCATCGGCGAGCCGGACGACAAGCTCGGTGAGGAGGTTGTCGCCTGCATCGCGGTGCAGCCCGGGGCCGCGGTGACGGCCGAGGAGCTCATCGCCTACTGCAAGGAGCGGCTCGCGGCCTATAAGTACCCCCGCAAGATCCGCTTCGTCGACGAGCTCCCCAAGGGCCCGACCGGCAAGATCTTGAAGAAGGAGTTGCGTACGGCGTAGACCTCCGGGAGCGGGGCAGGCCTGCCCGCATGGTGCATCG
>JAYTOZ010000281.1:0-4237 GCA_043747515.1 Frankiales bacterium
CGACGACCCGCCAGCCCTTCAGCGCGGCGCGCGCCTCGGCGAGCACCGCCGTTGCGTCGGAGCCGGACTCCCACCGGTCAGCGACCGGCAGCCGCGACAGGGTGGCCGGCGCCTTCGGCGGCTTGGCCCGTAACGCCCTGGCGTGCAGGCGGATCCGTGGCCCGAGACAGCCCACCAGGGACACAAACAGCAGCAGGTAGATCGCCGAGAACCACGGCGAGCTGAACACGTCGTACATCGAGAGCTTGTCGAGCAGCGGCCCGACCGTCGGGTGCTCCCGGATGTAGGTCGTGACGCGGATCGGGTTGATCCGCCGCTGCGGCAGGAAGCCGCCGGGGACCGAGGCAAGGGCCAGCAGGAACAGCAGCAGCAGTGCGGTCCGCATGCTGGTGAGCTGGCGCCAGGCCCGGCGGTAGGGCGCGAGGAGCTGCCGACGGGCGCCCCTCGCGACGGGCTGCAGCGGCTGGACGGCGCGCGGCTGCGTCGACAGCCGGGTCGCGTCGTCCTCGACCGGTTGCTGGTCGACCGTCATGTCAGAGCACCGTTGTGGTGCCGGCCACGAGCACCCGGAGCTGGACCATCAGGTGCTCCCACAGGCCGCTGACAAGCAGCAAGCCGACCACCACGAGCAGCCCGCCGCCGATCCGCATGACGAGTGCGTAATGCCGCTTGACGACCGCGAACGCGCCGAGCGCCCGCCGGAACGCGAGCCCGGTGAGGACGAAGGGGACCCCGAGCCCCAAGCAGTACGCCGCGGTGAGGATGGCCCCGCGGCCGGCACTGGCCTGGGTGTAGGCGAGGGTCTGCACCGCGCCGAGGGTCGGGCCGATGCACGGGGTCCAGCCGACCCCGAACAGCACGCCGAGCAGCGGGGCGCCGGCGAGCCCAGCCGCCGGGAGCCGGTGGAAGCGGACCTCCCGCTGCAAGCCTGGCACGAGGCCCAGGAACGACAGGCCGAGCAGCACGGTCAGCGCGCCGAGCACCCGGTCGACGATGTCCCGGTGCACGAGCAGCGCCGCCCCGAGGCCGCCGAACAGCGCGCCCTCGCTGACGAAGACCGCACTGAAGCCCAGCACGAACAGCACGCTGCCGGCGAGCACCCGGCCACGTGGTGCCGCCGCGGTCGCGGGCTCGGCAGCGACCAGGAGGGCACCCTCGGCGCGTTCATCCGACGCCTGCGGCGGTCGTGGCTGGGGCTCGGCCCCCTGCGGCTCGGCCCGGCCGGACAGGTCGGCGCCGGTCAGGCCGGTGACGTAGGACAGGTAACCGGGGACGAGCGGCAGGACGCATGGCGAGAGGAACGACACGAGCCCGGCTGCGGCCGCGACCGGCAGCGCGAACAGCAGCGGCCCGTCGGTGACGGTCGCGACGAACGTGTCGGCGATACCCACTGGCTCAGGCGCTCTCGGCGGCGAGCGCTTGCACAGGGGCGAGCAGCTCAGCCTCGGTCACCGGTTGCACGAAGCGGGCGGCGACGCGACCCCGCCGGTCCAGGATCAGGGTCGTCGGCGGGGATTGCGGGGCTGAGCCGCGGAATTTCAGCAGCAGCGACCCTGCCTCGTCGTACAGCGACGGGTAGGCGACCCCTTTGGTCCGCTGGTAGGCCCGCGCGGCCGAGTCGTCGTCCTTGAGGTCGACGCCGACGAAGGCGACGCCGAGCTGCCTGGTGTGGGCGTAGACGGCGTTGAGGTTGCGGGCCTCAGCCCGGCACGGCGCGCACCAGGAGGCCCAGAAGTTCAGCACGACGACCTGCCCGCGTAGCGACGAGACGTCCAGCGGCGCACCGGCGAGGGTTGTGCCCGCAAGCTCCGGTGCCGCCTTCCGGGACCCGGCCGGGAACACCCCGCTGTCAAGCCCACCGACGCCCTTGAGCTGTGGGCTCGACGCCGCGTTGGTGTTGGTGCCGGTCGATCCCGTGCACGCCGACGTCGCGAGGACGGACGCGAGCAGCAGGCCCGTCGCGGCGACAGGCAAGCGGGTCAAGCGGGGCATCGAGAGCGGCCTGACGTCGGCGGGACGGACCCCTCCAGTGTCGGTCATCGACGGCGGGGCTGCCTACCGGGTGCGGTCCGCTTGCGGCCGGTGGCGACGGCGCAGCCGGCTCTGGCTCATCGGCGCAGGGCGGGGCCGGCAGCCTGCCGGCCGCAGCGACGCCTCAGGCGCCCTTGCCTGGCCGGCGGCCGGCCGCACCGGCCGGCTCGGCGTAGGTCACCGTGACGAGGCGGTCGTCGTCCCAGGTCAGCGAGGTGAGCGAGGCGAGCCCGCACTGCCGGCGGTCGGGGCGGTGCCAGAGCCGGCGCCCCTCGACCGAGCGCCGGACGATCCAGATCGGCAGCTGGTGGCTGACGCAGACCGCCTCGTGACCGAGCACCCGGTCGCGCACGTCGGTCGCGGCGGCCAGCATCCGGGCAGCCACCTCGGCATAAGCCTCGCCCCAGGACGGCGTGACGGGATCCCACAGGTGCCGCCAGTTGGCCGGGTTCTTCAGCACCCCGTCGCCGACCCCGACCCGGGTGCCCTCAAAGACGTTCCCGCTCTCGATCAGCCGCTCGTCGGTGGTGACCGGGAGCCCGAAGACGGCGCCGATCGGGACGGCCGTCTCCTGAGCCCGCTGCAGTGGCGAGGCGACGACCTCGGCGACATCGCGGCCGCGCAGCACCTCGGCCGCGTCGCTGGCCATCCGCAGGCCGTCCTCGGACAGTCCGAAGCCGGGCAGCCGGCCGTAGAGCACCTTGCCGGGGTTGAAGACCTCGCCGTGCCGCAGCAGGTGGACGGTGGTCCTCACGCCCGGTCCACCGCGGTCGCGGGGACGACGATGTCCGGGGCGCGCACGGCCGCGGCGGCGCGCGCGGCGGCGGGCAGCGCGGCCGCGACCCGGTCGAGCGCCGCATCGTCGTGGGCGGCGCTGACGAACCACGCTTCGTACGCCGACGGCGGCAGGTAGACCCCTTGGCTCAGCATGCTGTGGAAGAAGGCGGTGTAGCGGGCGGTGGCCTGCCGGGTCGCCGTCGCGTAGTCCACGACGGCGTGATCGCAGAAGAACACGCTGAACAGGCTGCCGGCGGTGTTGATCCGGTGCGCGACGCCGGCGGCCGAGAGTGCCTCTGAGGTCAGCCGGGCGATGGTCGCCGCAGTGGCATCGACGTGCTGGTAGACCTCCGCCGTGCAATGCCGCAGCGTGGTGAGCCCGGCGGCAACCGCGATCGGATTGCCCGACAGCGTCCCAGCCTGGTAGACCGGCCCGGCCGGGGCGAGGTGCCCCATCACGTCGGCCCGGCCACCGAACGCCGCGGCCGGCAGCCCGCCGCCCATCACCTTGCCGAAGGTCAGCAGGTCGGCTTCGACGCCCTCCAGGCCGAACCAGCCGGCCCGCGACACCCGGAACCCGGTCATCACCTCATCGGAGATCATGAGGGCGCCGTACGCCGTACAAAGATCCCGCAGGCCGCGTGAGAACCCCGGTAACGGCGGGACGACGCCCATGTTGGCGGCGGCCGCTTCGGTGATGACGCAGGCGATCTCGTCGCCGACCTCCTCAAAGGCCATCTGCAGCGCGGTGAGGTCGTTGTAGGGCAGCACGATCGTGTCGGCCGCCGACGCCCCGGTGACACCAGGCGTGTCAGGCAGCCCGAACGTGACGACGCCGGAGCCGGCGCTCGCGAGCAGTGCGTCGACATGGCCGTGGTAGCAGCCGGCGAACTTCACCACCTTGCTCCGGCCGGTGAAGCCGCGGGCCAGCCGGACCGCGCTCATCGTCGCCTCGGTGCCGGAATTGACCAGGCGGACCTGCTCGACGGGAGCGACCCGTGCGACGAGCTCCTCGGCGAGGTCCAGCTCCCCGGGCGAGGGCGTGCCGTACGACGTCCCGCGGGTGGCCGCGGTCTGCAAGGCCTCGACCACCGCCGGGTGGGCGTGGCCGAGGATCATCGGCCCCCACGAGCAGACGAGGTCGACGTAGTCCCGGCCGTCGGCGTCGGTGAGGTAGGGACCGCTGCCGCTGACCATGAAGCGCGGGGTGCCGCCGACGGCGCGGAAGGCCCGGACCGGCGAGTTGACGCCGCCGGGGATCACGGCCTGGGCCCGATCGAACAGTGCTTCGGACGCGGGCGCCCCGTAGGGATAACTCATGGGCGTATCCCACCGCCTGCGGCGTCAGGCGGCAGGATGGGGGGGTGTCCGCTGCCGTGACGGTCCCGAAGGTGCGCGACAACCTGCGCGGCCTGCTGATCCCAGTCGG
>JAYTOZ010000282.1:0-3990 GCA_043747515.1 Frankiales bacterium
TGCCGATCCCGAGCACCAGCACCCCGGTGGCCATCGGATCAAGCGTGCCGGCGTGGCCGACCTTCCGGGTCCGGGCCAGCCGCCGGACCCGCCCGACCACGTCATGACTGGTCCAGCCGGCCGGCTTGTCGACGACGAGCACCCCGTCGGGCGCACTCACGCCGGCAGGTGCGGCGCCCTCGCGAGGGCGGCGCGCAGCGCAGTCAGGGTCTGCTCGGTCCCGTCGTACGACGTGAAACCGGCTGCGAAGCGATGGCCGCCGCCACCGAGCGCGGTGCACACGGCCCCGACATCGATCCTGCCCTTGGACCGGGTCGATGCCTTGAGCAGACCGTCGGCCGGGTCACGCTTGAGCACGACCGCCACCTCGGCCTCTCGGGCGGTGCGCAACACGTCGATGACGCCCTCGACGTCGGCGAGCCCGAGCCCGTGCTTGCGCAGATCCGCGCAGGTGACCGACGTCAGGACCAGGCCCAGACCGCCGGCATCGGCCGGATGCAGCACGGCGCGCGCGCACACCTCACCGAGCAGCTGCACGTAAGCGAACGGCTGGCTGTCCCAGATCTCGCGGCTGATGATGTCGTGCCTGATCCCGGTGGCGAGCAGCCGACCGGCCAGGGCATGCACGGACGGCGTCGTCGCGGCGTACTTGAACGAGCCGGTGTCGGTGACCAGGCCGGTGTAGAGCGGGGCGGCCACCTCGGCGGTGAGTTCGAGGCCGAGCCGGTCGACCAGCTCGGCGACCAGGACCGCAGTGGCCGCGGCGTCCGGATCGACCAGGTTGACGCTGCCGAAGCGGGTGTTGCTCGCGTGGTGATCCACCACGAGCACCTGCCCGGCGGTGTCGACCCGATCGGCGAGCGACCCGAGCCGGTCGGTGCTGCCCGTGTCGAAGGTCACCAGCAGGGGCGGTGCGGGGGGTACCTCGTCGGCGGACACGAGCAGATCGAGCGCGGGCAACGAGGCATAGGCCGCCGGGACCTCGAAGGGCATGCTCCCCCACGAGGCCCGCACCGTTGTCCCGCCGGCGCGCAACGCGGCGCCAAGGGCCAGCATCGAGCCGAGGGCGTCGCCGTCCGGCCCGACGTGGCAGACCAGCGTCACATCGTCATGGCTCCTGAGCAGGTCGACCGCGGCCTGCCAATCGGCTTCCGCAGCACTCACAGCTGCTCATCCCGCACCTGCACGCGGTGCCCGTCGAGCTCGTCCTGGCTGTCCTCGATCACCCGCGGTACGCGGTACGGATCGGCCTCCCCGGCCGGCTCGGCTGCGGTCGCGATCTCCTGCACCCGGGCGTCCTGTTCCCGGGCCTGGGCGAGCAACTCTTCGAGCCGGCCGGCGGTCTCCGGCACACGGTCGGCGACGAAGGTGAGCGACGGCGTGTAGCGCACCCCGGTCTGCCGGCCGACGGTGCTGCGCAGCACGCCCTTGGCGCTCTCGAGCGCGGCGGCGGACTCGGCGCGGACCGTGGCATCGCCGTACACAGTCCAGTAGAGCGTGGCCTCGCGCAGGTCCGGGGTGAGCTTGGCGTCGGTGATCGTGACCATCCCGAGCCGAGGGTCTTTGACCTGCATCTCAAGGGTCTGAGCGACGACCTCCCGGATCCGGACGGCGAGCTTGCGAGCACGTGCGACGTCTACCACGACCGGTCGTCCTCTCCGTAGAGCTGCTGGCGAGCGGAGAGCACCTCCACCTCGGGGTGGGCGACCACCAGCCGCTCGCAGGCGTCGAGCACCGACGTGCAGTGCCCGGCGTCCGCGGCGACCACGGCCACCCCGACGAGGGTCCGGCGGTGCAGGTCCAGATGGCCCGCCTCAGCCGCACTCACGTCGTACTTCCTGTTCAACTCCAAAACGATCGGTCGGACGACTGACCGCTTCTGCTTCAACGAGTGAACATCACCGAGCAGCAGGTCGAGCGCCAGCGATCCAACGAACATGCCGTGCCCCTCCTAGACGCGCGGGATTTCCTGCATCTCCCAGGTCTCGATGACGTCCTCGGGCTTGATGTCGTTGAACGACCCGAGCCCGATACCGCACTCGTAGCCGTCGCGGACCTCGGTGGCGTCGTCTTTGAACCGCCGCAGGGACTCGACCGTGAGGTTGTCCGCGACGACCACACCGTCGCGGACGAGTCGGGCCCGACTGTTGCGGCGGATCGTGCCGGATCGCACCAGTGAGCCGGCCACATTGCCGATCTTGGGGACCCGGAAGACCTCGCGCACCTCGGCGGTCCCGAGCTGGACCTCCTTGTAGATCGGCTTGAGCATGCCCTTGAGGGCAGCCTCGATCTCCTCAATGGCGGCGTAGATGACCGAGTAGTAGCGGACATCCACGTGCTCCTTGACCGCAAGGTCGCGGGCATTGCCCTCGGCCCGGACGTTGAAGCCGAGGATGACGGCGTCGGAGGCCGAGGCCAACGTGACGTCGTTCTCGGTGATCGAACCGACGCCACGGTGGATGATCCGCAGCGACACCTCGTCGCCCACGTCGATCTTGAGCAGGGCGTCCTCGACCGCCTCGACCGAACCGGACACATCGCCCTTGAGGATCAGGTTGAGCTGCGTGAGCTTGCCTTCCTCCATCTTGGCGAAGACGTCCTCCAGCGACATCCGACCTCGGCTGTTAGCCAGTGCGGCGTTGCGCTCGCGGGCCTGCCGCTGCTCGGCGATCTGCCTCGCGACGCGGTCCTCGCCGACGACCAGGAAGTTGTCGCCGGCGCCTGGGACATTGGTGAACCCGAGCACCTGGACCGGTTGACCGGGGCCCGCCTCGGCGACGTTCTCGCCACGCTCGTTGAGCATCGCGCGGACCCGGCCGAAGGCATCCCCGGCGACGATCGAGTCGCCGACCCGCAGCGTGCCGCGGGTGACCAGCACGGTCGCGACCGGACCTCGGCCCTTGTCGAGCCGGGCCTCGATGGCCACCCCCTGGGCGTCGACGTCAGCATCGGCGAACAGCTCGAGGGCCGCGTCGGTTGTCAGCAGGATCGCGTCGAGCAACGCCTCCAGGCCCGAGCCGGCCTTGGCGGAGACGTCGACGAACATCGTGGTGCCGCCGTACTCCTCGGCGACCAGGCCGTACTCAGTCAGCTGACCGCGCACCTTCGCCGGGTCGGCGCCCTCCTTGTCGATCTTGTTCACCGCGACCACGATCGGCACCTCGGCGGCCTGGGCGTGATTGAGCGCCTCGATCGTCTGCGGCTTGACCCCGTCGTCGGCGGCGACGACCAGCACGACGATGTCGGTGACCTTCGCGCCACGGGCCCGCATGGCCGTGAAGGCCTCGTGACCGGGTGTGTCGATAAAGGTCAGCTCGCGCACGCCGCCCTCGACCGGGTGGTGCACCTGGTAGGCGCCGATGTGCTGGGTGATGCCACCGGCCTCGCCCTTGACCACGTCGGTCTGCCGGATCGCATCGAGCAACCGGGTCTTGCCGTGGTCGACGTGGCCCATGATCGTCACGACCGGTGGCCGGGCGACCAGGGTGGCCTGCTCGTCGTAGTCGGCGCCGAAGGACAGGTCGAAGCGCTCGAGCAACTCGGCGTCCTCCTCCTCGGGACTGACGATCTGTACGTCGTAGCCGAGGTGCGCCCCGAGCAGCTGCAGCGTCTCGACGGTGCAGGACTGGGTCGCCGTGACCATCTCGCCGAGCTCGGTGAAGACCACCTGGACGAGCGAACCGGGGTTAGCGTTGATGCGGTCGGCGAAGTCGGCCAGGGACGCGCCGGTGGTGAGCCGGACGACCTCACCGTTGCCGCGGGCGACCCCACCGCCCATCTGCGGCGCGGCCAGGTTGTCGAACTCCTGCCGACGCTGCTTCTTGCTCTTGCGACCGCGCACCGGGCGACCGCCCCCGGAGCGGCCGAACGCGCCGGGGGTCGCGCCACCACGGGCCGCGCCACCGCGGGGACCGCCGCCGGGACGGCCGGCGAAGCCGCCACCGCCGCCGGGACGGGGCGCGCCGTAGCCGCCACCCGCGGGACCGCCGG
>JAYTOZ010000283.1:0-6983 GCA_043747515.1 Frankiales bacterium
AAGCACCTCGGGCTCACCGACGAGGAGATCCTCGAGGGGCTCGAGTCGGCCAACGCCTACTCGGCGGTTTCGCTCGACGCCCCCGACGGCGGCGACGACGACTCCCCCGCCGTCGCCGACTCCCTCGGCGTCATGGACGACGCGCTGGAGGGCGTGGAATACCGCGAGTCGCTCAAGCCGCTGCTCGACAAGCTGGCCCCCCGCGAGAAGCGGATCCTGCTGCTGCGCTTCTTCGGCGGGATGACCCAGTCGCAGATCGCCGGTGAGCTCGGGATCAGCCAGATGCACGTGTCACGGCTGCTGGCGCGCACGCTCGCCCAGCTCCGCGAGGGCCTGCTCGCCGAGGACTGACGCCCCGTTGCTCAGGACTCACGGAGCCGCTCGCGGGCCTCGGGCGTGGCAGTGAGCCAGAGCAGGGTCACGGCCGGCAGGAGAAGGACGACGCCGGCCACATAGAGGTGGCCCTGCAGCAGACCGAGCCCGACCGGCAGGGCGATGACGTTCACGACCACCGCGGGGGTGCGAGGCCAGTTCCGGCCCGCGGCGATGGCGCGGGCAAGCAGCACGACGACAGCGCCCAGCACCACCAGGAAGGCCGCGGCCAACTCGGCGCCGAGCCGGTTCTCCGGCCGGCCGGTCGCACTGACGACGGCGTAGACCCCACCCAGCACGATGAGGGCCGCCCCCTCCACGCCGAGCAGTTGGGCGATGCGACGTACGACACCAACCGCCTCCACATCGGGCACGTTAGTGCGCCACTAGAATTGGGGCATGCGGGCACTGCTGGTCGTCAATCCCAAGGCGACAGCAACCAGTGTCCGGGCGCGCGACGTCTTGGCGCACGCACTGGCCAGCGAGACCAAGCTCGACGTGGTCGAGACCGACTCCCGGGGGCACGCCGCCGAGCTGGCCCACCAGGCCGCCGTCGACGGCCTCGACGTGGTGGTCGCGCTCGGCGGCGACGGCACCGTGAACGAGGTCGTCAACGGCCTGCTGCGCGATGGCCCGCGGGCCGGGTTGCCGGCCCTCGCCGTCGTACCGGCCGGCAGCACCAACGTGTTCGCCCGTGCGCTCGGGATGCCCAACGCGCCGGTCGAGGCCACCAGCGTGCTGCTGGACGCCCTGCGCGCCGACCGGCGGCGGACCATCGGACTGGGTCGCGCCGACGACCGGTGGTTCACCTTCTGCGCCGGCCTCGGCATCGACGCCGGCGCCGTCCGCCGGATGGAGCGGCACCGCGCAAACGGTCGCCCGGCCACCCACGCCCGCTACGTGCGGGCCGCGCTGCAGGAGCTCTACACCGGCCCGTCACACCGCGAGCCGGTGCTCACCGTCGAGGTCGACGGTGCGCCGGCCGAGACCGTCGCGCTCGCGCTCGTCGGCAACACCGCGCCGTGGACCTACCTCGGCGAACGCCCCGTCAACGCCTTCCCCGGCGCGTCGTTCGAGTTGGGCCTGGACGTCTTCGGTCTGCGCCGGCTCGGCACCGTGACGACGCTGCGCCACCTGGTCCAGATGCTCTCAGCTCGGCCACGGGTTCGCGGGCGTGAGGTCCTCGCCCGCCACGATCTTGCGGCGCTGACGATCACCGCGGACCGCCCCCTGCCCTTCCAAGTTGACGGCGACGATCTCGGGGATCGACGGCGGGTGGCCTTCCGGGCCGTGCCGGCTGCGCTCGACGTGCTCGTCTGAGTACTCCCCCTCCCAGAAGGTGTGATCTGCGACACGGTGGGCAGACCCGGCAGCACGACGTGACGAATCAGACACGTACCGGCGGGGACATGGTGCTGGGAACGCTTGCCAGCACACACTGCCGATGCGAACCTAGAGCCAGATCCGGAGGTGCCAGCCGCAGCCGGATGCAGTGCCCCACGCGCACAGCGGTGCGTGGGGAAGCGCGGACCGCCCTAGGTGGCGGAGCCCGCGGAGACAGAGGAGTTGGACCGCATGGACTGGCGCCACCGCGCGCTCTGCCGCGAGCAGGACCCTGAGTTGTTCTTCCCGATCGGCACCACTGGTCCGGCCGCCCAACAGGTCGATGAAGCCAAGGCCGTCTGCCGCCGCTGCCCGGTCGTCGACGAGTGCCTTGTCTGGGCGCTTGAGACCGGTCAGGACGCCGGCGTCTGGGGTGGCACCAGTGAGGACGAGCGCCGGGCCCTGAAGCGCCGAGGGGCCCGGGCCCGCGCGCGGACGGCCTAAGCCTTCACGGCGCGTCCGGCCACGGTGCGAGTGGCACCTGCAGGACCGCCCGCGTGCCGCCGCGCTCCCCCAGTTCGAGCGCGAGCACGCCCTGCAACTCGCCGGCGACTAATGTCCGGACGATCTGCAGCCCTAGCCGGGTGGAGGTCGCCAGGTCGAACCCGGGTGGCAGTCCGAGACCGTCGTCGATGACCGCGACGACGAGCTCGTTCGGGCCCCGCGTCACCTCGACGACGATCCGCCCGATTCCGCTCGGGAACGCATGCTCGACCGCGTTCTGGACGAGCTCGGTCAGCACCATCGCCAGCGGCGTGGCGACCTCGGCAGCCAGCACCCCGAAGCTGCCGGACCGCACGACCTGCACCTGCGACTCGGCCGTGGCGACCTCGGCGCACATGGCGAGCACCCGGTCGGCCACCCCGTCGAACGCGACCCGCTCGTCCAGGGCCAGCGACAGCGTCTCGTGCACCAGGGCGATCGAACCGACCCGACGCACCGACTCCTCGAGGGCCGCGCGCGCCGCCGGATCGCTCATTCGTCTGGCCTGCAGCCGCAGCAACGCGGCCACCGTCTGCAGGTTGTTCTTCACCCGATGATGGATCTCACGGATTGTGGCGTCTTTCCCCATGATCTGGCGGTCCCGCCGACGGACCTCGGTGACGTCTCGCAGCAGCACCAGCGCCCCCCTCGGCTCGCCGGCCGGCACCAGCGGCAGCGCCCGCAGCAGGACAACCGCCCCCTGAGCCTCCACCTCGCTGTCCCGCGGCTCCCGGAAGCGCAGGACGGCAGCCAGGGCTGCCGATCCTCGTGGCTCGTCCAGCACGCCCGGCGCGGCACTCAGCCGGGCGATGGTGTGCCCGAGATGCGCGCCGACCAGGTCGCCGGTCACCCCGAGCCGCCGATAGGCCGACAGCGCATTGGGTGAGGCGTAGACGACGTGCCCGGTCCGGTCGAGCCGGAGCAGACCGTCGCCGACCCGCGGGTGGTGCTCGGGGTCGGGGTCCTGGCCCGGGAACGGGAACGTCCCCTCGGCCACCATCTGCAGCAGCTCGCCGGCGCTCGTCAGATACGTCAGCTCCAGCGGGCTGGGCATTCGAGGCGCCGCGAGGCTCGTGTCCCGGCTGATGACGGCGATGATCCGGTCGCCGCGCCGGACCGGCACCGACTCGCGGCGCAGCGGGACCGCTCCCCGCGCGTCGGGTTCACTGTCGCGCACGAGCCGGCCGGTCGTCCGGGCCCGTTCCAAGCGGCCGGCGTCGTCCAGCTCAGCGCCGACGACGTCGTCCGGGTAGGCCGTCGGACCGGTCGTCGGCCGCATGTGCGCCACGGCCACCCAGCTCGCCCGGTGGGTCTGCACCCACAGCACGAGATCGGCGAAGGACAGGTCGGCGACCAGCTGCCACGCCGCGACGAGCTGCTGCAGATGGTCCAGGTCGGCCTGCGCCAGGTCGGTCCGTCCGCGCACCAGATCTGCCAGCGTCGACACCGGGCCACCCTAGGCTTGCGCTGTGGGTGACCCGCTGGAGTGGCTGGCCGATGCAGCGGCCCGGCGTACCGCCCTGGGCCTTGTGCGCACCCTGCGCGCGCGGGGGCCGGGCGACGACGGGGTGCTCGATTTGGCCTCCAACGACTATCTCGGCCTCTCCAGGCACCCGGCCGTCGTCGCGGCAGCCGTGGCCGCCACGCGGGCCTACGGCGCCGGCTCGACCGGATCGCGGCTGGTCACCGGCAGCACCGCCCTGCACGACGAGCTCGAGGAAGCGCTTGCGGCGAGCACCGGGATGGCGTCCGCGCTGGTCTTCTCCTCCGGTTACCTCGCCAATCTCGGCGCGGTCGCAGCGCTCACCCGGCCCGGCGACCTGGTGGTGTCCGACAACGGCAACCACGCCTCGCTGGTGGATGCCTGCCGGCTCTCCCGGGCCGAGGTCGTCGTCGTACCGCACGCCGACCCGACCGCGGTCGAGCGGGCGCTGGTGCCGGGCCGCCGGGCAATGGTCGTCACCGACGCGGTGTTCTCGGTGGACGGCGAGCTGGCCCCGCTGGTCGAGCTGCACGCCGTCGTACGCCGGGCCGGGGCCCTGTTGCTCGTCGACGAGGCGCATGCCCTGGGGGTGCTCGGCCCTCATGGCGGGGGCGCCTGCGCGGCGGCGGGACTGGCCGGGGAGCCCGACGTCGTGCTGACGGCGACGCTGTCCAAGTCGCTCGGCAGCCAGGGCGGCGTCGTGCTCGGCCCGGCGCCGGTGCGCGGTCACCTGATCGACACCGCGCGCCCGTTCGTGTTCGACACCGGCCTTGCACCGGCGTCCTGCGCAGCCGCGCTGGCCGCTCTCGGGCTCGTCGACCAGGCCCGGCTGGCGGCGCTGCGGGCCGCCACCGACGATCTCGCCGACGCGCTGGAGGTCCCGCGGACCGCCGGCGCCGTCGTCCGGGTGCGGGTCGGCGACGCCGGACGCGCGCTCGCAGCGGCGCAGGCCTGCCTCGCGGCCGGGGTCCGGGTCGGCTGCTTCCGGCCGCCGTCGGTCCCGGCCGGCGAGGCCTGCCTGCGGCTGACCGCCCGCGCCGACCTCACCGCGGGCGAGCTGGCCCGGGCCCGGGACGTCGTACGCGCGGCCCTCAGCCGCTAAAACCCCAACGATCGTGGAGTTGTCGCTGCGCCGCCGAGCGTGCCGCGACCGCACAGTGTCCATGATCGGCGAAAGCGGGCACGGGCGGTCTGGGAGGGTGCTGACATGAGCTTGCTGGTGGTGACCGGGACCGGGACCGGGGTTGGCAAGACCGTCGTGACGGCGGCGCTCGCCGCGCTCACCCTGGCCCGGGGCGCCCGCTGCGCCGTCGTGAAGCCGGCCCAAACCGGCGAGGCCGATGGCGCGCTCGGCGACCTCGCGACAGTCCGCGGGCTGTCGGGCTGCAGCGATCTGCACGAGCTGGTGCGCTATCCCGACGCCCTGTCGCCGGCAGCGGCCGCCCGGAGATCGGGCCGGCCGGCGCTGGACCAGGCGGCCGCACTTGACCTGCTGCTGCGGCTGTCCGACCGTGACCTCGTGCTGATCGAGGGCGCCGGCGGTCTGCTCGTGCGGTACGACGAGGACGGGCTGACCCTCGCCGACCTCGCCCGGGTCGTGCGGGCGCCCGTGCTTGTCGTCGTCGACGCCGGGCTCGGCACGCTGAACGCGACGGCGCTGACCCTCGAGGCGCTGGCCCACCGGGGCCTGGAGCTGGCGGGCGTCGTGATCGGCTCGTGGCCGGCCAAGCCGGGCCTGGCCGAGCGGAGCAACTTGCGCGACCTGGCGACCCTCGCCGCTCGCCCCCTGCTGGGGGTGCTGCCCGCCGGGGCCGGCTCGCTGCCGGTGGGGGACTTCCTCGCCGCCGCCGGGGCCGGGCTCGGGCCGCAGCTGGGCGGCAGCTTCGACGCCCGCGCCTTCCAGGCCAGGCACAGCGGCTGACCACTGCCGGACCTGGCAGACTGCCCGGCGTGACCGAGCTGCTCATTGACGTGCTGGAAACCGCCCGCGAGCAGGTGCTGGACCGCGGCGTCGGACTCACCGAGGCCCAGGCGCTGGCCTGCCTGCAGCTGCCCGCCGAGCGGTTGCCCGAGCTGCTGCAACTGGCGCACGAGGTGCGGATGCGGCACTGCGGCCCCGAGGTTGAGGTCGAGGGAATCATCAGCCTGAAGACCGGTGGCTGCCCCGAGGACTGCCACTTCTGCTCGCAGTCCGGGTTGTTCGCGAGCCCGGTACGCGCGGCCTGGCTCGACATCCCGTCGCTGGTCAAGGCGGCGGTCGAGACAGCCGCCACCGGGGCGACCGAGTTCTGCATCGTCGCGGCCGTTCGCGGGCCGGACGCCAAGCTGATGGACCAGGTCCGGGCCGGCGTCGCGGCGATCCGCGCTGCCGTCGACATCCAGGTCGCCTGCTCACTCGGGATGCTGATCCAGGAGCAGGTCGACGACCTCACCGCGATGGGGGTGCACCGCTACAACCACAACCTGGAGACCGCCCGCTCGCACTTCCCGAACGTGGTGACCACGCACACCTGGGAGGAGCGCTTCGAGACGCTCCGGATGGTCCGGGAGGCCGGCATGGAGGTCTGCTGCGGCGGCATCCTCGGGATGGGCGAGACCCTGGAGCAGCGGGCCGAGTTCGCCGCCCAGCTCGCGGCGATCGAGCCCGACGAGGTCCCGCTGAACTTCCTCAACCCGCGCCCCGGCACGCCCTTCGGCGACCTGCCGGTGATGGCCGCCGAGGACGCGCTGCGGGCCATCGCGGTCTTCCGGCTCGCCCTGCCGCGCACCATCTTGCGCTTCGCCGGCGGCCGCGAGCTCACCCTCGGCGACCTCGCCCGGGACGGCATGCTCGGCGGCATCAACGCGGTGATCGTCGGCAACTACCTGACCACCCTCGGCCGGCCGGCGACTGAGGACCTCGACATGCTGCGCGACCTGCAGATGCCGATGAAGGCGCTGTCGCAGACGCTCTGATGGACCTCGTCGCCCGCGACCGCGCGGTGCTGTGGCATCCCTACGCCAGCGCGGTCGAGCCCTCGCCGCTGTTCGGCGTCGTCGACGCGCACGGCACCCGGATCGTGCTCGCCGACGGCCGCGAGCTCGTCGACGGTATGTCGAGCTGGTGGGCGGCGATCCACGGCTACCGCCACCCGGTCCTCGACGCGGCCCTGCACGCCCAGGTCGACCGCTTCGCCCATGTGATGTTCGGTGGCCTCACCCACGCGCCCGCGGTGGAGCTGGGCGAGTTGCTGGTCGAGATCACCCCCTCGGCGCTGACGCG
>JAYTOZ010000284.1:0-6266 GCA_043747515.1 Frankiales bacterium
CGTTGACGCGGGCCGGCGTCGCGTCAGCCGGACCGCAACCGAGGCAGGACCGATGCCAATCCGATGGGCAGATACGGCTTCGCCCTGGTGCTGATCGCCCTGTCCCTGGGCGCCGGCGGGCTGGCCGCACCGGCTCTTGCCGACGTCCTGCCGGGTATCCCCGAGATTCCAGCCCCGCCGGAACCCGCGCCACCGATCCCCGCCCCGCCGGCCGTCCCTGGCGTGCCGGCTGTCCCTGGCGTGCCGGCTGTCCCAGGTGCGCCGACCGTGCCGAGGCTGCCCGTCGTCCCGGCCCTACCGGTCGTGTCCGCGCTGCCGGGGTTGCCCAAGCCGCCGCCGCTCACTGCGTCCAAGGCGGGCGCGCCGCTCCCGGCGGCGGGTCCGGCCGCCTTCGGGGTCCTGCTCTTCGGCCACTTCGTCGACGACGGGTCCCGCGTGGCGGTGGAGCACCTCATCGCGGCGACCGCCCCCTGTTGGCTCCCCAAGACCCTGCTGTACGACGTGACAGGGCTGGACACGCGCAACTTCGTGCTCCCCAGGGGGACGCGCTCGGCCGCTCAGCGGGCTGCCGCCGCGGAACAGTTTGGACGCCAGCACCGCAATCCTGGCCGGGCTGCTGGCCCTCGCCGCGGTCGGTGGTGGGGTCGTGCTGGCCCGGCGCCGGAACGCCTCGGCCGGCGCCTGAGCGCACCTGGAAGGATGCCGGGCATGTGCTGCCCACACGAGTACGCCGTGGCGTCGTCGGACGTCGTCTACCGGGGGCGGATCATCACCGTGCGCCGGGACGTCGTGCACATGCCGGGCGGCGGCACCTCGCAGCGGGACGTGATTGTCCATCCCGGGGCGGTCGGGGTCGTTGCTCTCGACGACGACGGCAACGTGCTGCTGGTCAACCAGTACCGACATCCGGTGGCGCGCCGGCTCGACGAGGTGCCTGCGGGCCTGCTCGACGTCGACGGTGAGTCCTTCCTGCAGGCGGCGCAGCGCGAGCTGGTCGAGGAGGCGGGCCTTGCCGCCGGCACCTGGCAGGTGCTCATCGACAGCCTCACCAGCCCTGGCATGACCGACGAGGCGATCCGGCTCTTCCTCGCTCGCGACGTCCGTCCAGTCGAGCGCGACATGCAGGAGCACGAGGAAGCCGAGATGACCAGCTGCTGGCTGCCTCTCGAGGAGGCCGTCCGCCGGGCCCTGGCCGGTGAGTTGGAGAACGCGATGGCCTGCGTCGGGGTGCTTGCGGCGGCCGAGGCTGCCCGGCGCGGCTTTGCGGGGCTGCGCCCGGCTGATGCGCCGTGGCCGGCCCGGGCGAATTCGCGGGTGGCACCCGCCGGGGCATGATCTGCGGGTGAGGCCCTGGGAAGACGGCCTCCATGACGCTGGTTGGCGGGTGGGAGCCCCGCGTCGTTTCGGGTTGAGGAAGGAGTGCGCCGTGGCTGCGGTCGGGGGAACTACCGAAACCACCCAGATGTACCTGCGCACGGTCCTCGAGCTGGAGATGGCCGGGGTGCCGGCGCTGCGGGCGCGCCTGCGGGACCGTCTCCAGCACACCGCCCCGGCGATCAGCGAGGCGGTCGAGCGATTGTCCAAGGACGGTTACCTGGCGCTGCGCGAGCCCGACAAGGTACTCGTGCTGACTGCGACCGGGCGCCGCGTCGCCGAGGCGGTGTTGCGCAAGCACGAGCTCGCGGAGCATCTGCTGGTCACCCTCGCCGGGCTCGACGCCATCAGCGCGCACGAGCAGGCGTGCGACTGGGAGCACGTCATCAGTGACGACGTCGAGCAGCGGTTGCGGGCCCGACTGGGCGCGCCCGGCAGCTGTCCCTTCACCACCTGAGGACGTTCACCGGTGCTTAGGTTAGGCTACCCTAACTGACCGAGCGTCTGAAGGGATCCTGTCCATGCTCAACAGTCGGTCCTGGTCGTTGATCGCCGGCCTGCTGACCGCGGTGCTGTCGGCAGCGTGCGCGACCGGTCAGCAGCAGACCGGCTCGCCGCGGGCCGGCGCCGCCGCGGCGACCATCACCGTCTACAGCGGGCAGCACGAGCAGACCGTGAAGGCGCTGGCCGGCGACTTCACCCGGCGCAGCGGGGTGCGCGTCGAGCTCCGGTCCGGCAACGAGGCCGAGCTCGCCAACCAGATCCTGCAGGAGGGCGCGTCCTCACCGGCGGACGTCTTCTACGCCGGCAACCCACCGCCGCTCGAGGCCGTCCGGGCCAAGGGACTGCTCGCCGCGGTCGCGCCCACCACGCTCGCCGCAGTACCTGCCACCTACAACTCGCCGACCGGCCAGTGGGTTGGGGTCTCCGCCCGGTCCGGGGCGCTGATCTACAACACCGACCGGCTGAAGCCGGCCGCGCTGCCCGCCAGGCTGGTCGACCTCGCCGGACCGGCCTGGAAGGGGCGGTTCGCGTTCGCCCCGACCGAAACCGACTTCAGCCCCATCGTCACGGCGCTGGCCAAGATCGCGGGTGCCAGCGCCGCCGAGCGGTTCCTGGTCGGCCTGAAGGCCAACGCCAAGGCGTACGAAGACAACGAGGCGGTCGTCGCCGCCGTCAACCGCGGTGAGGTCCAGACCGGTCTGGTCGAGCACTACTACTGGTACCGCCTGAGCAAAGAGCTGGGTGCTCCGCGGATCCATTCGGCCCTGCACTACTTCGCGGCGGGCGACCCGGGCGGGTTGCTCGCGGTCAGCGGCGCCGCTCTACTGCAGAGCAGCAAGCACGAAGCCGACGCCCAGCGCTTTCTGGCCTATCTGGTGAGCCCCGCCGGGCAGCGCGTCATCGCGACGAGCGACAGCTTCGAATACCCGTTGGCTACCGGGGCAAGCACGCGACAGCCGCTGCGGCCGTTCGCCGAGCTCCGGCCGCCGGCCCTCACACCAGCAGACCTCGGCGACGGCAAGAAGACGCTGGAGTTGCTCCAGCAGGCGAACCTGTTGTGACCGGGGTCCGGCAGGTCGCTCACTGGCGCCGCCCCGCTGCCGGCCGGGGTCGGCCGATGGGCCCGCTGACGGTGGCGCTCGCCGCGCTCGTCGCGGTGCTCGCGTCGCTGCCACTGGTCTTCCTGCTTTGGCAAGCCACCAGTTCGTCGTACGACGCGCTGGTTGCGCTGCTCCTGCGCCCCCGGGTCGCCGAGCTGCTCACCAACACCGTGTCGCTGGTCGTCGTCGTCACCTGCGCCAGCGTGCTGCTCGGCGCGGCGGGGGCCTGGCTGACCGAACGCACCGACCTGGCCGGTCGGCAGGTCTGGCGGGTCCTGCTGGTGCTGCCGATCGCGGTGCCTGAGTTCGTCAACGGCTACACCTGGGTGTCGCTGAGCCCGTCGGTGCAAGGGCTGTGGGGGGCGTCGCTGGTCAGCACCCTGTCGCTCTACCCGATGGTGTACCTGCCGGTGGCCGCGATGCTCCGGGCCCGCCGGCCCGAACAGGACGAGGTGGCCGGATCGCTCGGCGCCCGGCCCGCAGCGGTGCTCACCCGGGTGGTGCTGCCACAGCTGCGCCCAGCGCTCGTCGGCGGTGCGGTGATCGTCTCGTTGCACCTGTTCGGCGAATATGGCGCGTTTGCGCTGCTGCGATTCCCGACCTTTGCGGTGGCGATCTTCAACCAGTACAAGCTGGGGTTCGACGCGGCCTCCGCCGCAGGCCTCAGCCTGGTCCTGGTCGCGCTGTGCCTGCTGGTGCTGAGCATCCAGCGACGGGCCGCCGGCGGTCTGGGTCGTTCGAACGCCCGCGCCGGCCAGGCCCGCGCCGCCCGGCCGCTGCCCCTGGGTCGGGCCGCGCCGTACTGTCAGGCGGCGCTTGCAGCGCTGGCCGCGCTCTCGCTCGGCGTGCCGCTCGGCGCGACGGTGAGCTGGCTGCTGCGGGGGAGCTCCACCACCCTGCCGCCGGCCAGTACCGTCGTGGTGCTGTTCAACACCCTGCTGCTCGGTGGTGCGGCGGCCGTGCTCTGCACCGCCATGGCCCTGCCGGTCGCGGCGCTCACCGTCCGTCGACGCGGTCGGCTCGGCGCGGCGTTGGAGGGGGCGACCTACATCAACCGGGCGCTGCCGGGGGTGGTCGTCGCGCTGGCCCTGGTGTTCTTCGCGCTGCGGACCGCCGCCGGGCTGTATCAGAGCAGCCTGCTGCTCGTGCTGTCCTACAGCGCCTTGTTCCTGCCGCTTGCGGTCGTCGCGGTCAAGGCCGGCCTGTCCCAGCTGCCGCCGACACTGCCCGAGGTGGCCGAGAGCCTCGGCGCCCGGCGCCCGCTGATCTGGCTGCGGCTGACCCTGCCGATGCTGCTGCCCTCGCTGAGCGGCGCGATGGCGCTGGTTTTCCTGTCCACCGTCACGGAGCTGACCGCGACCCTGCTGCTCCATCCGACCGGCGTGCAGACCCTCGCAACGCAGTTCTGGCTCTACACGACCGGGCAGGCGTACGGCGCGGCGGCGCCGTACGCCGGGCTGATGCTGCTGCTGGCGGTCGGCCCAACATTTCTGCTGACCCGGCAGCTGGACCGTCCGCAACGCTCGGCGATGCTGCTGTGAGCGACGTCGGCCGGCAACCGGCGGCGAGCGCCACCGGGGTGCACAAGACCTACGGCGCCCGGGCGGTGCTCACCGGACTCGATCTGCAGGTACCGGCCGGGGGAGTGACTGCGCTGCTCGGCCCGTCGGGGTGCGGCAAGACCACGCTGCTGCGGCTGCTGGCCGGCTTCGACCGCCTTGACGCCGGCCGGATCAGCCTCGGCGGCGTCATGGTCGACGGAGCCGGCAGCTTCGTGTCGGCCCGCCGGCGGCAGGTCGGCTACGTCCCGCAGGAGGGTGGGCTGTTCACCCACCTCAGCGTCGCGGGCAACATCGGGTTCGGGGTCCCCAGGGGTCGCCGCAAAGCGCGCACGGCGCAGATGCTCGAGCTGATCGGGCTGGCCGGGCTCGCCGACCGGCGACCCGACGAGCTGTCCGGCGGGCAGCAGCAACGGGTCGCGCTGGCGCGGGCCCTGGCGGTCCAGCCGCAGATCGTGCTGCTCGACGAGCCGTTCTCCGCGCTCGACGCCGGGCTCCGGGCGCAGGTGCGCTCCGACGTGCTCGGGCTGCTCCGGGCGACCGGGACCACCGCGCTGCTCGTCACCCACGACCAGGAGGAGGCGCTCAGCGTCGCCGACCAGGTCGCCGTGCTCGACGGGGGACGCATCGTGCAAGCGGGCCACCCGGAGCAGCTCTACGCCGCGCCGGTGTCCGCCCGGGTCGCCCGTTTCCTGGGCTCGGGGACCCTGTTGCCCGCCGTACGCCTCGACCCGAACACGGTGCGTTGCGCTTTGGGCGTGCTGCGGACCACCGAGGCCGGCGCCGTCGGCCTGGGTGACGGACTGGTGCTGGTGCACAGCGAGCAGCTGCTGGTGGATGCGGGCGCCCCGGGTGTTCCCGCGGTGGTGACCACCCGTGCCTTCTATGGTCACGATGCGGTCGTGACGGTCCGGCTCAACGGGGCCGAGTCCTGCGAGTTGACCGCCCGCTGCCAGGGCACCACGACCCTCTCCGTGGGTGCACCGGTGGGGGTCAGCGTGGCCGGACCGGTCAGGTTCCTGCCGGGGGCGGACGGGTGAGCAGCTAGCGCATGTCGCCCGTGTGGCCGAGTGAGAAACGGCCGGGCTGCGGCCAGACGCACATGCCGTGCGGCTTGTTCGGGATGCGCACCTGGGCGATGAGATGGCCGTCCACCGTGGAGATCTCGTAAATCCTGGCGTCATATCGCCCGGACAGCCAGAGGGCCTTGCCGTCCGGGCTGACGCCGCCCATGTCCGGGCTGCCGCCGCCCGGCAGCCGCCAGGTCGCGACGACGGCCCGGCGTACCGGATCGATGACCGAGATGGTGCCCGAGCCGCGGTTGCTCACGAACAACCGGCGGGCGTCGCGACTGGGGTAGATGCCGTGGGCATCGCGCCCGGTCGGCAGGAAACCGGCCTCGGTGAACCTGGCCGCGTCGATGAGGTGTACCCCGCCGAGGTTTTTGTCGGCGACGTAGAACGTCTGGCCGTCCGGGCTGAGCCGGACGTCCTGCGGTGACGACCCGGGCAGGTCCAGGTAACTGACGACGCGGCGGCTGCGCAGGTCGAGCTTGACCAGTCGGTGCGCGAACTCGCAGGAGGCGATGAGAAATGAGCCGTCAGCGGAGAAGTCGGCGTGGTCGACGCCGGCGCAGTCGACCCGGACAGCCTGGACCGGCGCAAAGGTGTGCGCGTCGTAGAACTCGAGCGCCTGCCGCTGCTCGGCGATCACGATCGCCTGCCGGCCG
>JAYTOZ010000285.1:0-5329 GCA_043747515.1 Frankiales bacterium
GACACCATGCCGTTGGCGATCGAGGGCGTCGCGCCGAGCAGGACGACGGCGTAGATGGCGGTGTCGCCGATGCCGAAGAAGATGATCGCGGCCGGCACCCAGGCGACCGAGGGCAGGCTCTGCAGGCCCGACACCAGGGGGCCGATGCCGCGACGGATCGGATGGACCCGCGCGATCAGGATGCCGAGGGGGGTGCCGATCGCGAGGGCGATGAGGAAGCCGAGGCCGCCGCGGGTGAGGCTCGTGCGCATCGCGTCGAGCAGGGTGCCGTCGCGGAGCTGGCTGCGCAGGACGAGTGCGACGTCCATCGGGCTCGGCAGCGCGTAGGACGGCTTCACTCCGGAGCGGTAGCCCAGCTCCCACAGCCCGAGCAGCACGACGACCGCCAGAACGGGCGGCCACGTTGCGCTGAGCACCTTGCGGCCGTGGTGCCGCTTTCTTGCATCGGTGGCCTCGAGGGCGTCGAGGCCGGCTTCTAGCGACGCGAGATCATCGGCGCGGCGCTGGTTGTCGATGATGCTCACGCCTGTCCTCCGTGACGACGGATCTCGGTGCGAAGGTCGTCGGTGATCTCCATGGAGAGCCTGGCGACCTCCGGCGCCTCGATCCGGCGCGGGTGGGCGATCTGCACTGGGTAGTCCTTCGCGATCCGGCCGGGTCGCGAGGACAGCAGGACGACGCGATCACCGAGCCGGACGGCCTCGCGGACGTTGTGCGTCACGAACAGCACGGTCAGCTTCTGCGACTCGCGGAGACGGACGAGCTCCTCGTGCAGCACGTCGCGGGTGATCGCGTCGAGCGCGGCGAACGGCTCGTCCATGAGCAGCACCGGACTGTCCTGGGCGAGGGCACGGGCCATGGCCACCCGCTGGCGCATACCACCGGACAGCTCGTGCACCCGCTTCGTGCCGGCACCGCGCAGTCGCACCAACTCGAGCAGCTCGGCGGCGCGGGCCCGTCGGTCCCTCCGACCGACGCCGCATAGCCGCAGCGCGAGCTCGACGTTTTGCGAGGCGGTCAGCCACGGGAACAGCGCCGGCTCCTGGAACATCAGCGCGGCCCGAACCCCGGGCACCTCGACGGTCCCCGCGGTCGGCTGATCCAGACCGGCGGCGAGGTTGAGCAGGGTCGACTTGCCGCACCCGGACGCGCCGAGAAGACAGACGAATTCCCCCTCGGCCACGTCGAGGCTGACGTCCTCGAGGACGTTCGGGCCATCGCCGAATCGCTTGGTGACACCGCGCAGTGACACCGCCCCCACCGCACGGGTCACGAGCTGCTGTTCAAGGACGGTCACGTCGCGGCCCATTTCTGTATGGACGGTCATGACGGCAAGACCTCGCGCAGCGTCCCGTTGCCGACCTCGTAGACGAAGCCACGGACCGAGCCCTTGAGCGGGATGGACGGTTCAGCCATGATGCGGGCGATGCTTTGTCGTACGTCGGTGTCGAGGTCGTCGAAGGCCTCCGCAGCCCAGGTCGGCTTGATGCCGGTGTCGGCCTGGATCTGCTGCCGGAACTCGTCGTCGGTGAAGGTCAACATCCCGCAGTCGGTGTGGTGGATGAGCACGATCTCTTTGGTTCCGAGCAGGCGCTGGCTGATGGCCAGCGACCGCAGTTCATCCTGGGTGATGACGCCACCGGCATTGCGGATGACGTGCGCGTCCCCTTCGGACAGGCCGAGCAGGCCGTAGGGGTTGAGCCTGGCGTCCATGCAGGCCACGATCGCGATCTGCCTGGCCGGGGGGAGGGGGAGGTCGCCCTTGTCGAAGGCGTCCGCGTAGCGCTTGGCGTTCTCGAGCAGTTCGTCGGTGACGGTCACGTCAGCTCCCGAGTCCGGCGTCGTCCACGGTGCGACCGAGCAGCTCGTCGAGCAGCCGCAGATCGTAGATGCCCTTGAGGTTGGCCCTTTTGACCAGCCCGCTGGCGAACGCGTTGTCGGCGCTCGTCTTGAGCGAGGAGGCGATGGGGTCCTCGGTGACAGTGATGTTTGAGAACGCGCGCGCGATCGTCGCGGGCTTGAGGGCCTTGCCGGTCAGCGCCTTGAGCTGCGCGTTGACGACGCGCTGCGCCTTGGCGGAATCAGCGGTGATCTGCTTGTTGGCCTCGATCTCGCCCTGCAGGAGAGCGCGCACGCTCCCGGGGTACTTGCGTAGGTAGTCAGTGCGGACGATCAGCTGGGTCGTGACGAATCGACCCTGCGGCCAGAGCGCCTTCTCGTCCACGAGCACCTTTCCGCCGCCCTCGAGGACGAGCCGCGACGCCCACGGCTCCGGCACCCAGCCGCCGTCGATCTTGCCGTCCCTGAACAACTGCAGCGTCTGGCTGTTTTGTTCAGCAATGATGGTTGTGTCACCGGCACCGCGGATGTCGGTCCTCAAGCCGTGCTTGGCCAGGTAGCTGCGCAAGGCGACGTCCTGCGTGCCGCCGGTCTGCGGCGACGCGATCTTCTTGCCCTTCAGCTGCGCCGCAGAGGTGATGTCTGGTCGTACGACGAGGGCGGCGCCACCTGAGGTCGCGCCCGCGATGATGCGAATCGCCTGGCCCTTACTTTTCACGAAGGCGTTGATGGCCGGGTTCGGCCCGATATAGGCGGCATCGAGGGTGCCGCCGAACAGGGCCTCGACGGCTGCCGGTCCAGCGTTGAAGATTTGCGTCTTCAGCGCGGTCGTGCCGAGCTTCGAGGCGAAGACGCCCGCGCCCACGCCGTACACGGCTGTCGCGTGGGTGACGTTCGCGAAGTAGCCCAGCCGGAGCACGGGTGCGGTGGCTGAGCCGGTAGCGGCGACCGGGCTGCTGTCGGCGGCCGGGGACGAGGCGGTCTTGGTCGTCGCGCAGGCCGATGTCAGAGCGAGAGCGAGCCCGGTGACGGCGACAGCACGGAGGCGGCGGAAGCGGGGGACGAACACGTAGAGGCCTTTCGAGGTGACGGACGGGGGGAACGGAGGGCGGGCAGCAAGCAGGCCGCTAGAGGGGACCGGGGCCGTGGCTGGGCATCCGGTGCGCCGGGCGACGTGCCGCGCAATGCGGAGGTGGCGGTGTCCTGGCGTTCAGCGCTGCGCAGCGACGGGATCTGTCAGAGCCGACAGGCGGCGCTTGCGACCAGACACAGGTCGATGTGGAGACGCTCCACCAGACGCTGCGACCTGTTCATGGGCATTTCCTACCGGATAACTCAACAAAAGGCAAGCGTGAGCTCGCTCGCCGGGCAGTCAGCCCGTTGTCGCCGTCGGCGTCCCGCCGAAGGCTCACCCGGCCGGCCGGGTGAGCCGACTCAGGCCGAGGCGCAGCGGACGCAGTTCGTGGCGCCGGCCTCGGCCGGCCAACACCGGAACCGGGGAAGCAGGCGGCCCTTGCAGGCCGTCTACTCGGACATCACGAGGGTGCCCCCGGTGCGGTGGACATCAGCGCGATCTGGGGTCCTTGTCGGCGCAACGGCTACCAGGCGTAGGCCTCCGGGGCGGCGCCGCCCGGACCGGGAAAGAGCTCGTCGAGTCGGTCCAGTGTGGCCTGGTCGAGCACGATCTCGGTGGCGCGCAGCGAGCCGGTCAGCTGCGCCAATGTCCGCGGGCCGATGATCGGCGCGGTGACGACGGGCTGGTGCAGCAGCCAGGCGAGGCCGACGTTGGCCGGGTCCTCGCCGAGCTCGTCGCAGAACGCCTCGTACGCCGTGACGGCCTCGAGGTGGTTGGCGAGACCCTTGGTGATCCGCTCGTCGGCCGACCGGCCCTGTCTGCTCTTACGGAGGATCCCGCCGAGTAGGCCGCCCTGCAGCGGCGACCAGGGGATCAGACCCAGTCCGTACGCCTGGCATGCCGGAATCACCTCGAGCTCGACCGTGCGCGCCATCAGGTTGTAGAGGCTCTGCTCGCTCGACAGCCCGAAGCTGTGGCGCCGCTCGGCCTGCTCGTTGGCCTGGGCGATGCCCCAGCCGGGGAAGTTGCTCGACCCGACGTACAAGATCTTGCCTTGTGCCTTGAGGACGTCGAAGGCCTCCCACAACTCGTCCCACGGTGCGTCACGGTCGATGTGGTGCATCTGGTAGACGTCGATGTAGTCGGTCTGCATCCGTTTGAGGGAGGCGTCGCACTGCTGGCGGATCGCGAGCGCCGACAGGTGCGTCTGGTTGGGCCAGTCGCCCATCCCGCCGTACAGCTTGGTGGCGATCACCGTCTTCTCGCGTCGGCCGCCGCCCTGCGCGAACCAGGTCCCGATGATCTTCTCGGTGACGCCCTCGCCGGTCTCCCAGCCGTAGACATTGGCGGTGTCGAAGAAGTTGATGCCCGCTGCATGCGCGGCGTCCATGATCGCGTGGCTGTCGGGCTCGGTGGTCTGCGGGCCGAAGTTCATCGTCCCCAGGCACAGCCGTGAGACGCGAAGGCCGGACCGGCCGAGGTGGGTGAAGTCCATGCGACCACCGTACGACGGGTCAGCGGGCCGTCACCGCTCGGAGCACCTCGTCGTACGCCGCGTCGGCCAAGGCGCGCAGCTCGTCGTCGGTGCGGTCCTGGATCGGGTGCGCGACGAGCACGTGCGCGGCCGGGAAACCGAGCGCTGCCGACTGCGCCGCCGCGGCCTCGGCGAACTCCGTGCTGGCCAGGAACACACCGGTCATGCCGCGGCCCTCGAGGTCGGCGATGTCGTGCACACTGCACGACGTGCAACTACCTCAATCAGCGAGGGCCTCGATCACAACCTCGCACTGGGTGGCAATCTCGTGCCTGAGGTCGACCGGCGCGGGCTTGGCGAACGTCGGCTTGCGGTAGCGACGAGTCGTCACGCCGTCGGCCTGCAACAGCGCGTCGAGCCGGTCCAGGAAGACGTCGCCGCGGGCCTTGGAGATGTCGAGCAGCCCGACGGTGAGGCCGTCGAGCGAGGCCGGGCGCGGGTTCACCTGCCTGGCCGCGGGCGTGCGCTCGGAGGTGGGATCCAGGACGACGCTCATGCGATCTCCTTCGTGACAGGCTCGGAACCGGCCGCACCGCTGACCCAGCCGCCGATGACGGCGGAGAACAGGCCAGCGGTGCCGCCGGCGTGAATGAGCAGCAGGCCGCCGGGGCGGAACTTCGGCAGCGGCGCAAGGTCCAGGCCGGCCGGCATGCCCTCCTCGATCCCGAGGTGGCCGCGGCGCAGGTCGTCCGGGGAGAGCAGCAGCAGCGGCTCGAGCTCGGCGAGGAGCCGGGCGCGGTCCCAGCCGGCTCCGCGGAGCACCCGGCCGTGCTCGGGGCTGACGACCAGCATCGCGTCGAAGGCGAGCGCCAGCTTCGGATGGGCGACCGCCCGCAGGGCGAGGGCGAAGGTGCGGGCCAGCGATTCGGGGGTGCGCGACA
>JAYTOZ010000286.1:0-7468 GCA_043747515.1 Frankiales bacterium
GGGGGGCAGCCGGGGACGTAGAGATCGACGGGCACGAGCTGGTCGACACCCTTGGTGACGCTGTAGGAGTCCCAGTACGGCCCGCCGGAGTTGGCGCACGCGCCGAAGGAGATGACCCGGCGGGGCTCGGCAAGGCCGTCGTAGAGCCGCCGGACAGCCGGTGCGATCCGGTCGGTGAGGGTGCCGCTGACGACGAGCACGTCGGCCTGCGCAAGCTCCGGGGCCAGCCGCGCGCCGAGGGCGGCGAACGCCCCCTCGGTGAGTGCGGCGGCCATGAACTCGACCGCGCAGCAGGCAAGCCCGAGGTCGAGCAGCGTGAGGGTCCAGGCCGGGCCCTCGGAAAGGACGACGGTGACCGGCGCGAGGTCCACGGCAATCAACCGGTGCGGGCCAGGACATAGTCGGTCAGGGCATGCAGCGCGTCGCGGGGCGCCCCGGCCGGGAGGCCGTCGGCGATGCCGCGGGCCGTCGCGGCGTACGCCGTCAGCCGGTCGCGGGCCTGACCGACCGCCGGGTGGGCCCGCAACAGCGCCAGGGCCTCGGCGAGCAGGGCGTCGTCGGTGAGATCACCGGTCAGCAGCTCGCGCAACCGGGCGCTGTCGTCGTCGTGGCCGGCCAGCACGAGCAGCACCGGCAGGGTCGCGATGCCTTCGCGGAGGTCGGTGCCGGGGGTCTTGCCCGAGTCGTCGGCCTCGGACAGCACGTCGATGAGATCGTCGGACAGCTGGAAGGCCACCCCGATCACCTCGCCGTACGCCGCGACGATGTCGACGTCGGCCGCCGGCGCGCCGGCCATCAGCGCGCCAAGCCGGGCCGACGTCGCGATCAGCGAGCCGGTCTTGTCGGCGACCACCTGCAGGTGGTGTTCGACCGGGTCCTCACCGTCGGCCGGGCCGGCAGTCTCGGCGATCTGTCCCTCGACCAGCCGGGCGAAGGTGCGCGACTGCAGGTGGGTGGCCTCGGTGCCGAGCCCGGCGGTGAGGTCGGAGGCCCGGGCGAACAGGTAGTCGCCGGTGAGGATGGCGACAGTGTTGGTCCAGCGGGTGTTGGCGCTCTCGGCGCCGCGACGCACGGCCGCCTCGTCCATCACGTCGTCGTGGTAGAGCGTCGCCAGGTGGGTGAGCTCGACGACGACGGCTGCGTCGAGGACGTCGGCCCGGCCCGGGTCACCGAATTGGGCGGCGAGTAATGCCAACAACGGGCGGAACCGCTTGCCACCGGCGTGCACGAGGTGGCTGGCCGACTCCTGCAGCAGCGGGTGGCTGCTCGACACGACGCTCATGAGCCGGGCCTCGACCAGCCCGAGCCCGGACCGGACCGACGCCATCAGCGCTGGATCGGCGGCGTCGAGGACGCCGGGGACGTCGGACGCGGCTAGCTTCACCGGATGAAAACCGCGGCGCGACCGGTGAGGTCGAGCAGGGGCTGAGGCAGCACGCCGAGCACGACCGTGACCGCGAGGCCCAGCGCGATGGTTGCCGCGGTGTAGGCGCTCGGCACCGCCACCGTCGGACCGTCGGGCAGCGGCTCGTTGAAAAACATCAGCACGACAACCTTGGCGTAGAAAAAGGCCGTGATGCCGCTCGCGACGACGCCGACGACGACGAGCGCGGTCGCACCACCCTCGGTGGCTGCCTTGAAGACCGCGAACTTGGCCATGAAGCCGCTGGTCAGCGGGATCCCGGCGAGGGCGAACAGCAGCAGCGCGAAGACCCCCGCGACCAGCGGGCTCTTGCGGCCGAGGCCGGCCCACTGGGCCAGGTGCGTGGCCTCTCCGGCGCTGTCGCGGACCAGCCCCACGACGGCGAACGACGCGATCGTGGTGAAGCCGTAGGTCAGCAGGTAGAACAGCGAGCCGGACAGGCCATCGCGGTTGATGGCGATCACCCCGACCAGGATGAAGCCGGTGTGCGCGATCGAGGAGTAGGCCAGCATCCGCTTGACGTCGGTCTGGGTGACGGCGAGCACCGCACCGACCACCATCGTCAGGATCGCGACGGCCCACATCATCGGCCGCCAGTCCCACTGGGTGCGGCCGAACCCGACATAGATCACCCGGAGCAGGGCCCCGAACGCGGCCACCTTGGTGCAGGCCGCCATCAGCGCGGTGACAGGCGTGGGGGACCCCTGATAGACGTCGGGGGTCCAGGCCTGGAACGGCACGGCCCCCACCTTGAACAGCAACCCGACCGTCAGCATCGCCAGACCCAGGTAGAGCAGCCCGTCGCTGTGGCCGGCCTGTCCGGTCGCGTCGAAGATCGCACCGAGGTCGACGCTGCCGGCGTAGCCGTACAGCAGCGCCACGCCGTACAGGAAGAAGGCGGAGGCGAAAGCGCCGAGCAGGAAGTACTTCACCGCGGCCTCCTGCGACAACAGCCGTCGCCGGCGGGCCAGACCGGCCATCAGGTAGAGCGGCAGCGAGAGCACCTCGAGTGCGACGAACATCAGGAGCAGGTTGTTGGCGGCTGGAAACAGCAGCATGCCGCCGAGGGCGAACATCGCCAGCGGGTAGACCTCGGTCTGGATCCCCTCGTGCTCGGCCAGCCGCAGGTCGTCGCGCGAGCCGGGCAGCGACGCCGCCTGCGAGACGACCTCGCCACCGGAGCTGTCCAGCGAGCGCTCCGACAGCAGCAGGATGCCACCGAGCCCCAGCACGCACAGCGTCCCCTGCAGGAACAGCGCGGGCCCGTCGACCGCGACGGCTCCCTCGGCGACCAGCCGCGACGTGCCAGCCAGGACGACGACGGCGACCAGCCCGCCGAGCAGGCCGAGGACAGCCACGACGACCTGGGCGGTCCGCCGGCGGGCGGCCGGGACAAACGCCTCGACGAGCACCCCGACCGTTGCTGCGGCGAACACGATGAGCAGCGGGGCGAGCGGGCCGTAGGCGATCGACGGCGCCTGGATGTTGGTGGGCACTGCGGCTACCGCTTCTGCTCGGCGTAGGAGTGGGCCTGGGACTGGGTCGGCGGCGGGTCGTGCGCCCCGACGTCCTGCATGGTGAAGCCGACGGCCGGGGTGATCACGTCGGTCAATGGCTTGGGGTAGAAACCGAGCACGACCATCAGGGCGATGAGTGGTGCGAGCGCCGCCACCTCACGAAAGCGCAGGTCCTTCATCCGTTCGTGCGCCGAGCTCAGCACACCCTGCATCGTGCGCTGGTACATCTGCAGGATGTAGAGGGCGGCCAGCACGATGCCGATCGTGCCGAAGACCGCCGCGACCTTGTAGCGGGTGAAGGTACCTACCAGCACCAGGAACTCACTGACGAACGTCGACAGCCCCGGTAGGGCCAGCGAGGACAGCCCCGAGACGAAGAACAGCGCGGCGAGCACCGGCGCGACCTTCGCGATCCCGGAGTAGTCGCTGAGCAGCCGGCTGCGGCCACGCACGACCAGGAAACCGATGACCATGAACAGCGCGCCCGTCGACAGGCCGTGGTTGACCATGTAGAGCACCGCGCCGGTGCCGGCCTGCGTCGTGAACGCGAAGCAGCCCATCCCGATGAAGCCGAAGTGGGCGACCGAGGTGTAGGCGACCAGCCGTTTCATGTCCTTCTGGCCCATGGCCAGCAGCGCGCCGTACAGGATACCGATGACTGAGAGCACGATGACGTACGGCGCGAGAGTGCGGGCGGCGTAGGGGAACAGCGGTAGGCAGTACCGCAGGAAGCCGAAGGTGCCGACCTTGTCGAGCACGCCGACCAGCAGCACGGCGCTGCCGACCGGGGCCTCCGCGCCGGCGTCGGGCAGCCAGGTGTGGAAGGGAAACAGCGGCGCTTTGATGGCGAAGGCGATGAAGAAGCCGCTGAACAAGACGAGCTGGAGCGGGTGGCTGATGTCGAGCTTGGACAGCGCGGTGAAATCGAACGTGCCGGGGCCCTGGCTGGTGGACACGACGTACAGACCGATCACCGCGGCGAGCATCAGCAGCCCGCCGACGAGGCTGTAGACCAGGAACTTCACCGCAGCGTAGGACCGACGTGGACCGCCGTAGCTGCCGATCAGGAAATACATCGGGATGAGCATCGACTCGAAGAACACGTAGAACAAAAAGACGTCGGTGGCGGCGAAGACGCCGATCATCATCGTCTCGAGCACCAGCAGCAGCGAAAAGAACGTCTTCACGCTCTTACGTCGGGCGACCGGCGCGTCGCTGCCCGCCAGCGGCAACTCGGCGTCTGCGTCGTCCCAGCTGGCCAGCAGCACCACCGGGACGAGCACGGCAGTCAGCGCGATCAGCACCAGCGCGATGCCGTCCACGCCGACGGCGTACTTGACCCCGAACGCCCGGATCCAGTCGTGGCTCTGGACGAACTGGAAGCGGCTGCCGCCTGCCTCGAAGGCCGAGCACATCGCAATCGTCACCCCCAGGGTGACCAGGGAGGTGAGCAGGGCGACCTGCTTGGCGAGCAGCTCCCGGCGGCGGGGCAGCACCCCGATGACGGTGGCGCCGGCGAGTGGCACGAGGCCGAGCACGGTCAGCCACGGGAAGCTGGTCATGCGCCGAGCCGAACTGCGAGCAGGGCACCAACCACGAGCAGGGCTCCTCCGAACATCGACAGGGCGTAGGACCGGACGAACCCGGTCTGCGTGCGCCGCAGCCGCCCCGAGCCTCCACCGACACCGGCGGCCAGCGCGTTGACCGCCCCGTCGATCCCGCGGTTGTCGACGAAGACCAGGGCCCGGGTGAGGTACTGCCCGGGGCGCATCAGCACCGATTCGTTCAGCGCGTCAAAATAGAGGTTCTGCCGGGCGGCGACGGTGAGCGGGGTAACCGCGACCGGTGGCGTCAGGGGTACGGCGCGGCGGCCGAACTGCAGATAGGCGCCGGCCACCCCGCCGACGACCACGAGCAGGGTCAGCAACGTCAGGACGACGGGGGAGATCGTGTGCACGCCGACCTCGACGGAGCGGCCGAGTGAGGGCTCCAGCCAGTGCTGCAGGGCGCCACCGAGCACGAGCAGGCCGCCCGAGGCGAGGGAGCCGATGGCGAGCAGCACCATCGGACCGGTCATCGTCAGCGGTGACTCGTGCGGGTGCATGTCGTCGGCCCACCGCTGCTTGCCGAAGAACGTCATGACCATCAGGCGGGTCATGTAGAACGCGGTGATGCCCGCACCGAGCAGGGCCACGGTGCCCAGCAGGTAGCCGCTCGTCCCGCCCTTGTCGTACGCCGCCTCGATGATCTTGTCCTTGGAGAAGAACCCGGCGAACGGCGGCAGGCCGATGATCGCGAGGTAGCCGGTGAGGAAGCAGCCGAAGGTCACCGGCATGACCCTGCGCAGCGCGCCGTACCGGCGCATGTCCACCTGATCGTGCATGCCGTGCATCACCGAGCCGGCGGAGAGGAACATGCAGGCCTTGAAGAAGCCGTGGGTCAGCAGGTGCAGGATCGCGATCGCGCCGGCGCCCTTGATGCCGACCGCCAGGAACATGTAGCCGATCTGGCTGACCGTCGAGTAGGCCAGCACCTTCTTGATGTCGTCGTAGGCGCAGCCGATGACGCAACCGATGACCAGGGTGACGGCGCCGATGATCGTGACGACGGTCCGGGCGTCGGGTGACACGTCGAACACCGGCGTCGATCGGGCAATCAGATAGACGCCGGCGGTGACCATCGTTGCGGCGTGGATCAGCGCCGAGACCGGGGTCGGGCCCTCCATCGCGTCGGGCAGCCAGGTCTGCAACGGGAACTGCCCGGATTTGCCGCAGGCCCCGAGCAGCAGCAGCAAGCCGATCGCGGTGGCGGTGGCGCCGGTGAGCGCGCCGGCCCCGCCGAACACGCCGGTGAAGGAGGTGGTGCCGAGCGTCGTGAACATCACCATGATGGCCAGCGACAGCCCGACATCACCCACCCGGTTGGCGATGAACGCCTTCTTGGCCGCGGTGGCCGCCGCCGGCTTGTAGAACCAGAAGGCGATGAGCAGGTAGGACGCGAGCCCGACGCCCTCCCACCCCACGTAGAGCGCGAGGTAGCTGTCGCCGAGGACCAGCAGCAGCATCGCCGCGACGAACAGGTTGAGGTAGGCGAAGAAGACCCGCTTGCGGGGGTCGTGCTCCATGTAGCCGAGTGAGTAGATGTGGATGAGCAAGCCGACGCCGGTGATGAGCAGCACGAACGTCGCCGAGAGGGGGTCGAACAGCAGCCCGGCGTCGACCCGGAAACCGGCGACCGGGATCCAGGAGAACAGGTGCAGGTCGACCGAACGGGCCTGCTGTCCCTGCAGCGCAAAGAACTCCACGAGCCCAAGGACAAACGCCGCACCCGTGGTCGCGCAGGCGAACAGCGGGCCCCAGCTGTTGGTCCGTCGGCCACCGAGCAGCAGCACCGCAGCGCCGACTGCGGGGAGCACCAGCAGCAGCCACACGATCGACAGGCTGCCGGTGGCGCCGACATAGCGGCCTGGCTCGGCGGCGAGCAGCGCGGTCATGCCGTCGCTCGTCGGGGGGTGCGGGGCACGCGTCGTCCTCGTCTCGTGCGGCGGAGCGCAACCCGGAGCAGTGGGCCGCGTTGGGATGGGACTAGTACTTGAGCAGGTTGGCGTCGTCGACCGACGCCGACCGCCGGGTGCGGAAGATGCTCATGATGATCGCAAGCCCGACGACGACCTCCGCAGCGGCTACCACCATCACGAAGAAGGCCATGATCTGACCCTCCAGGGTGCCCTTCTGGCGGCTGAAGGTGACCAGCGTCAGGTTGACGGAGTTGAGCATCAATTCCACGCACATGAACACCAGGATGGCGTTGCGGCGCAGCAGCACGCCGAGCGCCCCGATCGTGAACAGCAGCGCAGCCAGGAACAGGTACGCACTCGAGTTCACGACCGCACCGTGCCCTGCGCCTCGTCCTGATCCCGCAGCGTCGGCGCGAGGCTGTCCGGGGCGACCGTGCCGTCGGGCAGCAGGGCGCCGCTGGCGATCGAGTCGTGCGTGGCGAAGACACCCGGGCCGGGCAGGGGAAACGGATGGTCGCTGGTGAAGCGGGCCCGGGAGCGTTGCTTCTGGGTGGGCCGCGGAACGATTCGCTCCTTGTGCGCAAGCACCATGGCGCCGAGCGCCGCGGTGATGAGCAGGGCGCTGGTGATCTCGAAGGCGAAGACGTACCTGGTGAACAGTAGGCGGGCGATGCCGACGACGTTGCCCTCGGCGTTGGCCTGGGCGAGCCCGACGCCACGCCCGGAGACCGCACCGCCGATCGCGCCGATGAGCAGCCCGGCGAAACCCAGGCCGACCACGAACGCCGCTACCCGCTGGCCCCGGAGCGTCTCGACGAGCGAGTCGCTCGAGTCAACACCGACGAGCATCAGCACGAACAGGAACAGCATCAGGATCGCGCCGGTGTAGACGATGACCTGCACGGCCGCCAGGAACGGCGCGTCCTGCAGCGCGTAGAGACCGGCGAAGGAGAGCATCACCCCTGCCAGGAACAGCGCTGCGTGAACGGCGTTCTTGGCGAACACCATGGC
>JAYTOZ010000287.1:0-10090 GCA_043747515.1 Frankiales bacterium
GATGGCCGGCTCCGTGGGGCCTGGACCTCGGCCGACGGAGGCGCTGGCCGGATGACGGCGCTGGCCGGTCTGCACAGCCTGCCGGCCGAGTTGCGCCCCGCGGTCGTTGCGGAGGCCGGTCACGTGCTGGTCCGTGCCGACCTGGGGCAGGTCGAGCCGCGGGTGCTGGCGGCGGTGTCCGGCGACTCCGGGTTGGCCGGTGCCGCCAAGGCCGACGACATGTACACCCCGGTGGCCGATGCGTTGCGCTGCGACCGACCGACCGCCAAAGTGGCTGTCCTGGCGGCAATGTACGGCCAGACGAGCGGTGCGGCCGGGCGGGCACTGGAGCAGATGGAACGCGCCTACCCGATCGCGCTGGCGTTCCTGCGGACCGCCGAGCAGGCCGGTCGGGAGGGCCGCGATGTCCGCACCCACGGCGGCCGGCTCGTCCGGGTCGGGTCAGGCGGGGCCGGCCGGTTTGCCCGCAACGCAGTGGTGCAGGGCGCCGCGGCCGAGCTGTTCAAGGCCTGGGCGGCCAGCGTGCGCACCGGTCTGGGGGCCGACGGTGGTCGGATCGTGCTCTGCCTGCACGACGAGCTGCTCCTGCACGTGCCGCTCGCCCGGGCCGACGCCGCCGCCCGGCTGCTGCACGCCGCCCTGGCCGAGACGGCTGCCCGCTGGGCGAGCGGCTGCGGGGTGCGATTCGTGGCCGAGGTCGCTGTCATGGCCCGCTGGTCGGACGCGAAGGCCTGACTGCCGCTGCGTCGGCTGTCGGTCCGGGTCGGCGGCCAGCCCGGGTTGGCGGCCAGCCCGGGTCGCTGCTCAGGTCGCGTCGAGCTTGCGGCTGCCAGCAGGCGCCACCCTCCGGAGGGAGGCGGCGCCGCGTCTGCCCCCCGTACACGACGTCACGGCCGCGGCGCGACGAACCTGGGCAGAACTGGGCGGCCCAGTGGGTGCTGGGCGAGGTCGCGGCGGGGTCATCTGGGTAGTTCGACGGCCCCGGTACGGGGTCCGGTGAGGGGGTTTGCCATTGGGCTTTGCTGACTGTTTTTCTGAGCCGGGTCAACTCGAGGTGTGCCATGTCGGCGTTGAGGTGGGCGGTGTTGGTGTCGACCGCCGCGACCTCCCGCAACGCCAGGTCCTTGCACCGTCGAGACGGCCCCGGAGCAGCGCGGCGCACACCAGCGGGTCCCCGGTCGGGCCGAGCGAGCCCAGCGTGTGCCCTGCGTCGTACAACGCGACCGCGGTCGAAGGCTCGACGGGTCTCGCAGTCGGGATGGGCGTGGCAAGCGGGAACGACGAGAAGCACTGTCCACAGGTTGCTCTCGCACGCCTGGTCCGGATCCAGTCCGCGGCGGCAAGGACACGCTGACGCACTCGCGGCACCAATGCCGCAGCGTGGCTGAATCATGGTGACCCCGACAGCTGCGGCGCGGCGGCACCTCGAGCACCCGTCGCAGCCGTCAGAACAGCGCGAGCCCAACGCCCAGCAGCACGCCGAACACCAGCTGCAATTGCCCTGTGCCCTTCAGCGCGGCAACGAGGTCACGGCCGGCCGCACCGCCTCGCACGATACGCACCGGCCCGACCGCGAGCGGCAGGGCCAGCAGGGCGAGCAGCGCACCCGGCCGCGCCGCGGCCACGGCCACGGCGACGGCGAACGGCAGGACGACCAGGACGGTGTAGAGCAGCCGGGTCCGTGGGTCACCGATCCGGACCGCCAGCGTCTGCTTGCCCGAGAGGCGGTCGGTCGGGATGTCGCGCAGGTTGTTGGTGACCAGGATCGAGCAGGCCAGCGCGCCGCTGGCGATGCCGCCGGCGAGGGCGAGCAGCGACAGGTGTCCGGTCTGGACGTACGTCGTACCGATGACGGCCACCAGCCCGAAGAAGACGAAGACCGACACCTCGCCGAGCCCCCGGTAGCCGTAGGGGCTCTTGCCGCCGGTGTAGCCCCACGCGGCGAACAGCGCGGCTGCCCCGACGACCAGCAGCAGCAGGCTGGTGACCAGCGCCAGCACGAGCCCGACGACGGCTGCCACGGCGAAGGCACCCAGGGCAGCGGCCAGCACGGTCTTGGGTCGAGCGACGCCGGACCCGACGAGCCGCAACGGCCCGACCCGTACGTCGTCGGTCCCGCGAATGCCGTCGCTGTAGTCGTTGGCGTAGTTGACGCCGATCTGCAGGGCCAGCGCGACGACCAGGGCGAGCAGAGCCCGGCCCAGGCGCGCGCCATCGGCTGCGGCGGCCGCGCCGGTGCCGACCAGCACCGGGGACAGGGCAGCCGGAAGGGTGCGCGGTCGCGCCCCTTCCACCCATTGCGCGGTGGTGGTCATCAGGTGGCTGACCGTAGGGCGTTGCGGTCGATCTTGCCCGTCGGGAGCATCGGCAGGGCGTCGAGGACTCGCAGCTCGCGCGGCGCGGCGACCCGTGCGACGCGGACGGCGACCTGTTCGCGGGCCTCGGCGAGCGACAGCGGTGCGCGCAGGACGACGGCCGCGACAACCCGCTGCCCCCACTCCTCGTCGGGCACACCCACGACGGCGACGTCGACCACCGACGGATGCTCGGCGAGGGCCGCCTCGACTGCAGCCGGCGCAACCTTCTCCCCGCCGGTGACGACGAGATCGTCGGCTCGGCCGACCACGACGAGCCGGCCGCCCGGGTCGAGGTGGCCGATGTCGCCCGTTGTGAAGCTGTCACCGGAAAAGCCCGGCAGATCGGGCCGCAATCGGTAGCCGCGCGCCACGACCGCCCCCGACAGCCAGATCCGGGACGCCCCGTCGAAGCCGACCCGCACCCCCGCCAGTGGGACACCGTCGTAGACGCACCCGCCGCTCGTCTCGCTCATCCCGTACGTCGGGATAGCACGCACCCCGGCCGCCCGGGCCTGCGCCAGCAGTCCGGCGGGGGTGGCGGCCGCGCCGACGAGCACCGCGTCGTAGGAGGCCAGCGCATCGGGGGCCGAGGCCAGCAGGCGGCGCAGCTGGGTGGGCACGAGCGAGGTGCAGCGCCGACCGGCCGGCAGCCGATCGGTCGCCGCGAGAAAGCTCTCAACGTGGCCACTCTCAACGGGCTCGGCGCCGGCCGCCAGAGCCCGCAGGACGACCTGCAGGCCACCGATATGGGTGACCGGCAACGTCAGCAACCAGGCCGCCGGGCCGCCGAGCCGCTCGACCGCCGCGACGCCCGACGCCCGCAGGCAGGCGGCGGTGAGCTGCACCCCCTTGGGCTCGCCGGTCGAGCCCGAGGTCGGGACGACCAGGCAGATCTCGTCGTCCTCCAGTGGCTCGTCCGGGCGCAGCGCGGCCAGCACCCGGGCGGCCTCCGCCGGATCGGTCGACACCGGCAGGACCGCCGGACCGGTGCCCGCCAGAGCGGCCCGCAGCGCGTCGTACAGCCGTGGCCCGGCGATGGCGGGGACCGCGACCAGGCGACGCATCAGAACGAGTAGGGGTAGGGGGCCCAGTCGGGGTCGCGCTTTTCAAGGAACGCGTCGCGCCCCTCGACGGCCTCGTCGGTCAGGTAGGCCAGCCTGGTCGCCTCACCGGCGAAGACCTGCTGGCCCATCAACCCGTCGTCGACGGCATTGAAGGCGTATTTCAGCATCCGCTGCGCGGTCGGGCTTTTCGCGCAGATGGTCTGCGCCCACTCGATCGCCACCCGTTCGAGATCGGCGTGCGGGACGACCTCGTTGACCATGCCCATCCGGTGCGCGTCGGCGGCGGAATGCTCGGCGCCGAGAAAGAAGATCTGCCGAGCGAACTTCTGGCCGACCTGGCGGGCCAGGTAGGCCGAGCCGTAGCCGCCGTCGAAACTGCCGACGTCGGCGTCGGTCTGCTTGAACTTCGCGTGCTCAGCGCTCGCGAGCGTCAGGTCGCAGACCACGTGCAGGCTGTGCCCGCCACCAGCCGCCCAGCCGGGGACCACCGCGATCACGACCTTCGGCATCATCCGGATCAGGCGCTGCACCTCCAGGATGTGCAGCCGCCCGGCGCGCGCGGGGTCCGGAGTCCCGGCGTCGTCGGCGTACTGGTAGCCGGATCGGCCGCGGATGCGCTGATCACCCCCGGAACAGAACGCCCAGCCACCGTCCTTCGGCGAGGGCCCGTTGCCGGTCAGCAGGACGCAACCGACATCCGACGACATCCGCGCGTGGTCGAGCACCCGATAGAGCTCGTCGACGGTCGCCGGGCGGAACGCGTTGCGCACCTCCGGCCGGTCGAAGGCGACCCGCACCACTCCGCTCGAGACGTGCCGGTGGTAGGTGATGTCGGTCAGCTCGAACCCCGGGACCTGGCGCCACTGGCCGGGATCGAACAGCGCTGAGACGGAGTCGGTCACGGGCGCAAGACTAGGCGGGTGCCTCCCCATCACGACGACGTCCACATCGTCTCGATCCCCATGCGGGTGCCGTTCCGCGGCGTGCTGCATCGTGAGGCGCTGCTGCTGCGCGGCCCGGCCGGGTGGGGCGAGTTCAGTCCGTTCCTGGAGTACGACGACGACGAGGCCGCCCGGTGGCTGGCCGCCGCGGTGGAAGCCGCGGACGTGGGCTGGCCGGGACCGGTCCGGGACCGCGTGCCGGTCAACGCGACCGTCCCAGCGGTGCCCGCTGCCGAGGTCGCGGCGGTGCTGGCCCGTTTCCCCGGCTGCACCACCGCAAAGATCAAAGTGGCGCAGGCCGGTCAGTCCCTGTCCGAGGATCTTGACCGGGTTGCTGCGGTCCGAGAAGTGTTGGGGGCCAGCGGAAAACTCCGGGTCGACGCCAACGGTGCCTGGTCTTTGACCGACGCACGTGGCGCGCTGACCGCCCTGGCCCGCTTCGACCTCGAGTACGCCGAGCAGCCGTGCGCCTCGATCGCCGACCTGGCCGCGCTGCGGGTGGCCCTCGCCCGCGCAGGGGTGGACCTGCTGGTCGCGGCCGACGAGAGCGTCCGCAAGGCCGAGGACCCCCTGCGGGTGGCGCGTGCCGGGGCGGCAGATGTCGTGGTGCTCAAGGTCGCCCCGCTGCGGGGCGTGCGCCCTGCACTCGAGATCGCTGAGGCGTGCGGGCTACCGGTCGTCGTGTCGAGCGCCCTCGACACCTCGGTGGGTATCGCCGCGGGGGTGGCGTTGGCCGCCGCCCTGCCCGTGTTGCCTTACGCCTGCGGGCTCGCGACCACCGCGCTGATGGCCGGAGACGTCGTACGCCCGTCGCTGGACGGTCACGGAGGGTCGATCGTGGCCGGCCCGGTCGTCGCTGATCCGGCGCTGCTCACGGAGTTCGCAGCGTCGCAGGATCGGCGGGTCTGGTGGCTGGCCCGGCTGGAGCGGTGCGAGAAGCTGCTCACAGCAAAGTGAGTACTGCCTCGGCGTAGGCACACTCGGCATCGCGATGGCTGAAGCGCTGTTCGTCGACGACGACAATGAAGCCGTCGGCACATCGCTCGAGCCGGTCGAAGCGCTCGCCGAGTCGGTCGCGCAACTGCCCCTCCGACGGCAACCACAGCACCTCGCCGATCCGCACGCTGTCGAGCGACCACTCGACCGTGCCGTTAAAGCCGACGACCCGGCCATACGGCATGTCGTGCAGCTCGACTGTCATGTCGGACAGGACGAAGACCTCGTCGTCCATGCCGCGGTCGGGCACGACGAAGCGGTCGCCACGGGCCGGCGCCCAGGGCAGGCCGGCGGCCCGAAGCCGCTTGGCAAGATGAACACTCAGCACATCGCCACCCTGGCGCACTGTGATTGCGATGGTGCGACAGGATCGCCGGCGTGAACCCGTCGACCACGCTGGCCCGTGTCCTGGTCGACGAGCTGGTCCGCGGCGGGGTTACCGAGGCGGTGCTCTCGCCGGGTTCGCGGTCGGCCCCGCTCGCGTTCGCGCTGCACGATGCGGACCGGGCCGGGCGGCTGCGGCTGCACGTCCGGATCGACGAGCGGTCCGCGGCCTTCCTCGCGCTCGGCCTGGCCAAGGCCTCGGGTCGTCCGGTGCCGGTGGTCACCACCTCCGGCACAGCGTCGGCCAACCTGCACCCGGCCGTGCTCGAGGCGTCGCACGCGCACGTCCCGCTGCTGCTGCTCACCGCCGACCGGCCGCCCGAGCTGCGCGGCACCGGCGCCAACCAGACCGTCGACCAGATCAAGCTGTACGGCGACGCGGTGCGGCTGTTCGTCGAGGTCGGCGCGCCGGACGAGCGGGCCGGGCAGGACGCCTCCTGGCGGTCGATGGCCTCCCGCGCCCTCGCGGCCGCGGCCGGCTTCGGCGGCGATCCCGGTCCGGTCCATCTCAACCTGGCGTTCCGGGAGCCACTGGTACCCGACCTCGAGCTGGTGGATCGGGACCTCGGTGGCCGGCCGGGTGGGCTGGCCTGGACCGCCCGGGTCGCCGCTCTGCCGGTCACCGTGGTGGACGACCTGCCGGCCCGCACCCTCGTGGTGCTCGGCGACGCGACGGCTGAGCTCACCGCCGCTGCGCTTCGCCTCGCTGAGGCGCGCGGCTGGCCGGTTGTCGCCGAACCGTCGGCCGGCGCGGGCGCCGGCACGACCCTGGTTTCGGCCGGCGAGCTGGTCGTGGGCGTCGACGGTTTCGTGGCGGCCCACCGCCCTGATCGGGTCCTCGTCGTCGGCCGCCCGACGCTGAGCCGGGCCGTCGGTCGGCTGGTGGCGGGCAGCCCGTGCGACGTGGTGGCGGTCGGCGGCACCTGGTCCGACCCGGCCCGGCAGGCCGACCGCGTCCTGCCCGGCGTACCGATGCCTGGCACCGGCGGCGCTGCCCCCGACCCGGCCTGGCTCGCCGGCTGGCAGGCCGCGGGGGCGGCTGCCCGCGCCGCCGTCGACGAAGTGCTCGACGTCCTGCCGGGCCTGCCCGAGCCGGTCGTCGCGGCCGAGGTCCTCGCCGCGGCGTCCGGGCTGCTCCTGGTCGGCTCCTCCAAGCCGGTCCGCGACCTGTCCCTCGCCGGCGCGCGCCCGGGGGTGCGGGTGCTGGCCAACCGGGGTGCGGCCGGTATCGACGGCACCGTCTCGACCGCGATCGGCGCGGCGCTGGCCGACGGCCGGCCAGCGGTCGCGCTGCTCGGCGATCTCACCTTCCTGCACGACGCCAACGGCCTGATCATCGGCCCGGCCGAGCCACGGCCCGACCTCGTCATGGTGGTGGTCAACAACGACGGCGGGGCGATCTTCGGCCTGCTCGAGCAGGGCGCAGCAGGCTACGAGCAGGCGTTCGAGCGGGTGTTCGGCACCCCGCACGGGGTCGACCTGCAGGCGCTCTGCGCGGCCACCGGTACGGCGTACACGCTGGTCGGGACGCGCGAGGAGTTGCGGGCCTCGCTCGAGCCGGCGGTCGGGCTCCGGGTCGTTGAGGTGCTGAGCGACCGCCGGGCCGCCGTCGACCTGGACGGCGTGCTCAAGGCAGCGGTCACCGCCGCGCTGCAACCCTGAGCATCCCGCCTGCGAGGGCGCTGGCGACTGGGCGGCTGTCAGTCCTGCAGAGCGTCCCGCATCGGGACGAGCTTGGCGACGCTCTCGGCGAGCTCGCGGTGCGGTTCGGAGCCGGCCACGATGCCGCAGCCGGCGAACAGCCGGACCCGACACGGGTCGGCCGGATCGACCTGGCCGCACCGCAGCGCGATCCCCCACTCGCCGTCACCGGCGGCGTCCAGCCAGCCGACCGGGCCGGCGTAGCGCCCGCGGTCGAGCCCTTCGATCGCGGCGATGAGCGAGAACGCCACCTGCGTGGGGGTTCCGCAGACCGCGGCAGACGGGTGCAGCGAGGCGATCAACCCGAGCGAGGTCGCCCCGTCCGAGACGGTCCCGGTGACGTCGCTGGCCAGGTGCATCACATTGGGCAATTCGAGCACGAACGGCGCGGCCGGGACCTCGACCGTCGAGCAGTGCAGGGCGAGGGCGTCAACCACCGAGGCCACGCCGTACCCGTGTTCTTCGAGGTCCTTGATCGAACGCGACAGGCCCTCGCCCTGGCGGAGGTCCTTGTTGGGGTCGCCGGTGCGGCGCAGCGTTCCGGCGAGCACCCGGGAGGTCGCTATCCCGTCGCGCAGCCGCACCAGCATCTCGGGGGTGGCGCCCAGCAGCCCGTCGACGGCGAAGGTCCAGCATCCCGGGTAGTCCCGGGCGAGCTTGCGCAGCGGCCAGCGCAGATCCACCGGCGCATCGGTGGTGGCGATGAGATCGCGGGCGAGCACCACCTTGTCGACCGCGCCGGCTTCGATCCGGGAGACCGCGTCGGCGACCACGGCCATCCACTCGGTGCTGGTACGCGAGCCGTCGGCGAAGCGCACCTGCTGCGGGGCTCTCGGCTGCCCTCGCCGGGGCAGGTCCGCGGCCGCGCGGCCGGTCGTCGTCACCCACGTCACGCCGCCGCGGGAGCCGACCACCACCTCCGGGACCACGAGCACGGACGTGGCCGTGGTCGCGTCGAACGCGAAGGACCCGAAGGCCACCAGCCCCGAGCCGGGTGTGCGCACGTCATCGGCAACCGTCGAAGCGGCAACCAGGGCCCGCCACCAGGCCTGAGCCTCGGCGAACCGGTTGGGCCCGCGCAGCTCGACCCGAGCCGCCTCGCCCCAGCCGACAAGCCCCTCGCCACCGCTCATCCAGCACAGCGCGCCCTGCTCGGGCAGCAGGTCCAGCAGCTCGCCGGGGTCATCGACGCGCACCGAGCGGACCTGCAGCAGGTCGGCTGAGGGCGCGATGGTCACGAGCAAAGGTATTCGCTCAGCCGCGGCCGGGCTCGGTGATCCACCGAAGCCGGGGCATCGTTGCGATCTTGCCAGAGCTCCGCTGCCGTGGGTGCATCACCGGGCTGCGGCCGGCGGGCGGCCGAGGGTGCCGCCTGGGACGATGAGCGTCATGACCCGCGCCTCGCTCGAGAAGGACCCGGCCGAGGTCGCTGCGATGTTCGACGAGGTGGCGGCCCGCTACGACCTGACCAACACCGTGCTCAGCCTGGGCCTGGACCGTGGGTGGCGCGGCGCGGTCCGCGACGCGCTGCAACTGGAGCCGGGTCAGCGGGTGCTCGACCTCGCCGCCGGCACCGCGACAAGCAGCGCGGCACTGGCCCGCACCGGCGCCGACGTCGTCGGCTGCGACTTCTCACTCGGCATGCTCCAGGTCGGCCGGCGCGCCGCTCACGAAGGTGTCGAGCTCGTCGCCGGGGACGCCCTGCGGTTGCCGTTCGCCGATGCGTCCTACGACGCGGTGACCATCTCGTTCGGGCTGCGCAACACCGCCGACGTCGATCTGGCGCTCAGCGAGATGCGACGGGTCGTGCGGCCCGGGGGGCGCCTGGTGGTGTGCGAGTTCAGCCACCCGACGTGGGCGCCGTTCCGCACGGTCTACGACAACTACCTGATGCGCGCCCTGCCGGCGGTCGCGTCCAGGGTGAGCAGCGACCCGGCGGCCTACGTCTACCTGGCCGAATCGATTCGGGCCTGGCCGGCGCAGGCCGCATTGGCGGTCCGGCTCCAGCAGGCCGGCTGGTCGCGGGTCGGCTGGCGCGACCTCACCGGCGGCATCGTCGCGTTGCACCGGGCGACGAACCCCTGATTCGTACGCCGGGCCGGGCGGCGCCTCGGCCTGCACCCGGGGGACCGCTGACCCACGGCCGTCTGTCCAGCAGCCACGGTCCCGCGGCCGCTGCCAGGCCGGCGCTGACGCCCCCCGCCCCACCCTCCCCGTCGTACGACCGGAACGAACTGGACAGAACGGCATGGAACAGGCCTTGGTTGCGGGGGAAGTGCGCGGCTGGGGCGACGCCGCGCCGGCTGGACACGCCGCGCCAGCCGGGCGAAGTCCCCGGGACGCGCACCTAGGAAAGCGAGCCGCTGGACGAGCCCGCTCGACGTGCCCGGGATAGCGGTCCGACGTACACTCGGACTGCTCGTGAAAGCTTTCACAAGCAGCTAGGGAGTCAGGTGAGCAGCACATCGTCCGGTCACGACGCAGATGTCATCGTGGTCGGCGCCGGACCGGGCGGCAGCGCCGCTGCGCACGCGCTCGCCCAGCAGGGGCTCGACGTGCTCTTGCTGGAGAAAAGCTCCTTCCCCCGGGAGAAGATCTGCGGTGACGGGCTGACCCCGCGCGCGGTCAAGAGCCTGGTCGAGATGGG
>JAYTOZ010000288.1:0-13265 GCA_043747515.1 Frankiales bacterium
CGGAAGGACAGTCGCTCGTCCGGGATGACCTTGCCGCAGTCGACACACCGGCCGTAGGCGCCCGCGTCGAGCCTGGCGATCGCGGCGACGGCTTCGGCCCGGTGCCGGTCGGTGGCCTCGATGAGGGCGTGCTCGCGGTCGCCGTCACTGATCTCGCTGGCGGTGTCGGCGGGGTGCTGGTCGAGGTGGCTCAGCTCGCTCGACTCATCAGCGCCCTCGCTCTCGAGCACCTCGTTCGTGCTCTCGGTCTCGCGCAGGATCTGCTCGAGCTCGGCGCGGGCGGTGTCGAGGTCCACGGCAATGCTCCTGTCTCGGTAGGGGTCCCGACAGTCCTACCCCCCGGCCGAGCGGCCGCAACCGCGCGGGGTCGCGAGCGACGCCCCGTTGTTGCGCACGTTGCCAACCTCGGCGCCGACCGGCCAGGCGGAAAGGAGCCCCGGCCTACCGGCGACCAGCAGATCGCCCGGGTCGCCGAGCTCGGGGTCGAGCCAGGTCCCCCATGCCTGGCGCGGCACGAGCATCGGGGTGCGGTCGTGGATCTCCCCGAGCTCGTCGGGCGCCGAGGTCGTCAGCACCGTGCAGGTCCACAGCCGCTGGTCGTCGGGCCCGTGCCACACCTCGTAAAGCCCGGCCATCGCGAGCGGCTCCCCGCCGGGCAGCGACAGGTAGTACGGCTGCTTGCCACCCGGCTCGACCTTCCACTCGTAATACCCGTCGGCCGGCAACAGGCAGCGGCGCCGGGCGTACGCCGATCGGAAGGCCGGCTTGTCCGCGACGGTCTCCTGCCGGGCGTTGATGAACCGCGCCCCGACCTTGGGGTCCTTGGCCCAGCTGGGCACCAGGCCCCACCGCAGGACCCGGAGCTGACGCACCTGGTTGCGCTCCAGCACCGCGTAGACCGGGTCGGTGGGCGCGACGTTCCACGACGGGGGAAGGACCTGCTCGGGCGTTTGCTCCACCTCGAAGTAGGCCGTCAGGTCGTCGGGGCGCCGGCTCGAGGCGTAGCGGCCGCACATCCGGTCAGGGTAGGCGCCGGACCTGACACCATGACCGGGTGGCGGCGACCGGGCCGCCGCTCGACGGGAAGGCGCGGCAATGACGGCGCAGACGGCTCCCGCCTGGCCGGCGCCCCGGGCGACCGGGCCGCTGTCGGCGACGGTGTCGCTGCCCGGCTCGAAAAGCCTCACCAATCGGGCCCTGGTGCTGGCCGCGCTCGCTGACGGCCGGAGCGTCGTACGACGGCCGCTGCGCAGCCGTGACACCGAGCTGATGGTGGCGGCGCTGCGGGTGCTCGGGGTGAGCGTGACCGACGAGGGCGGCGACTGGGTCGTCGACGGTGTCCCCGGCCCACTCGTGCCGACCGGGCCGGCGGTCGACGTCGGCAACGCCGGCACGGTCGCCCGCTTCCTGCCGCCGGTGGCGACGCTCGCGACCACGCCGGTGCGCTTCGACGGCGACCCCCGGGTGCGGGACCGGCCGCTCGGGCCGCTCCTGGTGGCGCTGCGCGAGCTCGGTGCGGAGCTCGACGGGGTCCGGCGGCTGCCGCTGACGGTCCGCGGCACGGGGTCGATGCGCGGCGGTGGCGTCGTGCTCGACGCCTCGCAGAGCTCGCAGCTGATCAGCGGGCTGCTACTGGCCGGGCCGCGGTTCACCGCCGGAGTCGCGGTGCGGCACGCGGGGCCACCCCTGCCGAGTGCGCCACACCTGGCGATGACCGTCGACGCCCTGCGGGCGGCCGGCGCCACCGTCGACGACACGATCGCCGGCACCTGGACCGTCGCGCCCGGACCGCTGCTGGCCCGCGACGCCGTGGTGGAGCCCGACCTGTCGACCGCCGCGGCCTACCTCGCCGCCCCGCTCGTCGCCGGTGGTCAGGTCACGGTCGACGGCTGGCCGGCGCACACCCGGCAGCCCGGGGCCGCGCTGCCCGACCTGCTCGAGCAGATGGGCGCGGTCATCACCCGCACCGCGACCTCGCTCACCGTCGCCGCCGGGGACGGCTTGCACGGCCTGGACGCCGACCTGCGCGACGCGCCGGAGCTGACGACCGTCCTGACGGCGCTGGCCGCGCTGGCCGACTCGCCGAGCCGGCTGACCGGAGTCGCGCACATCCGACTGCAGGAGACCGACCGGCTGGCGGCGCTCGCAACCGAGCTGACCGCCCGGGGTGGCGACGTCCGCGACACCGCGGACGGGGTGGAGGTGCGGCCGCGGCCGCTGACCGGTGGGTCGATGGCGTCCTACGACGACCACCGGCTCGCGATGGCCTGGGCGGTGCTCGGCCTCGGCGTCGACGGCGTCCTGGTCGAGGACGTCGGGACGACCAGGAAGACGGTGCCCGACTTCGTCGGCTCCTGGCTGTCGATGCTGGCCGGCTGACCGGGTGGCCCGCGAGCTCGACGAGGATGACGTCCGCGTCCGGCCGGGCCGCAGCTCGCGCCCCCGCACCCGGACCCGTCCCGGCCACGAGGACGCCGCCGCCGGCCGGGTGGTCACCGTCGACCGCGGCCGCTACCGGGTGCGCACCGACGACGACGTGCTCGTCACCTGTGTCCGGGCCCGCGAGCTGGGGCGCCGGGCCGTCGTCACCGGCGACCGGGTCGCCCTGGTCGGCGAGCTCGGCGGCGGCCCCGACGCGCTCGGCCGGATCGTGCGGGTCGAGCCCCGCAGCTCGCTGCTGCGGCGCACCCCGGACGACACCGATCCCGTCGAGCGGGCGGTCGTCGCCAACGCCGAGGTGCTCGTCGTCGTCACCGCGCTGGCCGACCCGGTGCCACGGCCGCGGCTGATTGACCGGTGCCTCGTCGCGGCGTACGACGGGGGGCTGGTGCCGCTGCTGTGCCTGACCAAGAACGACCTCGCACCGGCCGACGAGCTGTTGGCGCTGTATCAGCCGCTCGGCGTCGAGGCGCTCGTCACCGGGCCCGGGTCGGGCGTCGCCGCGCTGCGAGATCGACTGCAGGGCAAAGTATCGGTGCTCTTCGGTCAGTCCGGTGTCGGCAAGTCGACGCTGGTCAACCAGCTCGTCCCGGACGCCTTCCGCGCCGTCGGTGAGGTCAGCGGCGTCGGTAAGGGCCGGCACGTCTCATCCTCCGCGATCGCCCTGGAGTTGCCCGGCGGCGGGACGGTCATCGACACGCCCGGCGTGCGGTCCTTCGGGCTGGGTGCGGTCACCCCCGACGGGGTGCTGGCGGCCTTCCCCGACCTCGCCGAGGGCGCGCTGCGCTGCCCCCCGTCGTGTGGCCACCTCACCCCGGAGTCCGGCTGCGCCCTCGATGCCTGGGTGGCCACCGGGGCAGCCAGCGCCGACCGGTTGTTCTCGCTGCGTCGGCTGCTGCAGGCCAAGGACGGCGACGACCCGGCCGGTGGCTGAGCCGGTTCAGACCCGGATGCCGTCCCAGACCAGCCGCTGCGCCGACCGGGGGTCGGGCACCACCGAGGTCAGCGTGCCGAAAACCTGCACGGGCCGGGCCGCGAGGTCGTAGACCGGCCAACCGGGATCCCCGGTCGAGACGAACTCGACCCAGGCGCGGTGCATCGCGTCCGCAAGCTCCTGCGGCGGGGCGTCGCCGGCCATCGCCTGACCGCCGTCGGCGGCCAGGGTGTCGAAGACGAAGCCGATCTCCAGGGCGTGGCAGGCCCCGAGCCGGCCGCCGAACTGCGGGCTCGGCCAGGCGAACTCGTAGACGTACGTGCTGCCCGGGCCGCCGGCCCGCGCCTCGGCCAGCCGCAGGGCCGGTAGCCGGAAGAACCAGTCGGTCGCCACCGCCATCAGCAGCTCACCGGGCGTCGCAGTCGGCAGGTCGCTGCGGTACGGCGCGAGGGCCTCGGCGGGAAGGCCGTAACCGGCCAGCACCATCGCCAGCACGTTGTCGTCCATGAAGTCCACGAAGGAGTTGGGGACGAGGAACAGCGCGTACTCGTCACTGTTGGTGCCGATCAGCACGTCGACGCCGGCGCCCGCACCCGCCTCGATCGCGCGCACCGGCAGCGCCGGCAGCACCTCGCCGTCCAGGACGGGCTCGAACGCCATCAGGTTGAGCGTGATCTCGCCCCACTTGACCGGGTCCGGCGCGGTCGAGATGTCCTGCGACAGTGCCTGCTGGGCTGCCACCAGGCGGGCCGGTTCGACGGCCGCGAACGCGTCGCGGGTCAGCGGCACCCCCAGCCGCTCGGCGAGCTCAGCCGCGACCCGGCCGGCCGTCGCCGGGGTGAGCGCATAGTGACCGGCGCCGCTCTGCGCGATCGCCCGTGAGAACAGCCCCTGCGCCAGCGGCATGCTCAGCAGCGAGGTGACGCTGAACGCGCCGGCCGACTCTCCGGCGATGCTCACCCGGCCCGGGTCACCGCCGAAGGCCGCGATGTTGTCGCGCACCCAGGTCAGGGCCGCGACCTGGTCGAGCAGCCCCCGATTGGCCGGTCCGTGGTCGCCGAAGTGCAGGAACCCGTCGACACCGAGGCGGTAGTTGATCGTCACGAGCACCACACCGTCGCGGGCGAAGGCCGTCCCGTCGTACTGCGGCACCGCGCCCGAACCATTGACGAACGCGCCGCCGTGGATCCAGACCAGCACCGGCAGGCCGCTCGCACCCGGGTCGGGGGTCCACACGTTGAGGTTGAGGACGTCCTCGCCCTCGATGACCGGCTCGGGCAGCAACAGGTCGATCGGGGCGGGGTAGGGCGGTTTGAGCGCCGTCGGGCCGTACGCCGTGCACTCACGCACCCCCTGCCACGGTGCGGGCGGCGCGGGCGCGGCGAACCGCAGGTCACCGAACGGCGGCGCGGCGTAGGGGATGCCCTTGTAGGCCACCACCCCGCCGGTGGACGCTCCGCGGACGGTGCCGGATGTGGTCTGGGTCTCGAGCTGCATGTCAGGCACCATCGCACGACTCGCGGGACACCGTGCAGGATGGGTCGATGACGACGACCCGAGCTGTGCTCACCCACGACGAGGCCCTCGCCCTGTGCGCGGCTGCCCGAACGGCCGCCGACGAGTTGGGGGTGCCGATGGCGATCGCGATCATGGACCCCGGCGGTCATCTGCTCGCGCTGGTCCGGATGGACGGTGCGCCGTGGATCACCGCAACCGTCGCGCAAGGCAAGGCGTGGACGTCTGCGGCCTACGGCACCCCGAGCGCGGCGCAGAAGGAAAAGATGGCGACGATGCCCAACTTCGCCGGCGCCCTCACCACGATGACCCACGGGGCCTACACCCCGCAGACCGGCGCGGTCCCGGTCTATCGCGACGGTGTGCTGCTCGGCGCGGTCGGCGCGAGCGGCGGCACCGGCGAGCAGGACGAAGCGGTGGCCACCGCAGCCGTCACGTCGCTCGGCGCGTCGATCTCGGCCGGCTGACGCTCCCCGTCCTACCGCGCGTCGACCGGCAGCTCCTCCGCCCCGATCGCGATCGTCGTGTCGACCGCCACCTTGGACCCGGCGATCTCCCGCGCCTCGATCGCCGCGAGCCGCTCCAGGTCGACCGTGTCGGCGATGTCCTCGTCCTGCTTCATCAAGGCGTTCAGGTCGATGCCGGCCATGTCGAGCACACCCATGTCAGCGTAGGCCTTCTGGACCTTCTCGCCCCACAGGCCGATGTCCTTGACGCACGGCACGATCCGGCTGAACAGCAGCGACTGGAACGCTTGGAAGTACGGCGCCTGCTTGACCGCCTCGAGACAGGCCGGGACGTCGTAGCCGAGGTTTTCCCAGACCTCCTGCTGCCGGAAGCGGTCCCGCATCAGGTAGCAGCCCTCGACGACGAAGTCCTCGCGTTCGTCGAGCTCGGCGCGGGTCAGCTGGCTGTAGTAGTCCTTGAGCGCGAGCCGGCCGAACGCGACGTGCCGGGCCTCGTCCTGCATGACGTAGGCCAGGATCTGCTTGGGCAGCGCGACGGTCGTCATGTCGCGCAGGACTCCGAAGGCGGCGAGGGCCAGCCCCTCGATGAGCACCTGCATGCCGAGATAGGGCATGTCCCAGCGGCTGTCGGTGAGCGTGTCGTCGAGCAGCGACTTCAGATGCTCGTTGATCGGGTAAAGCATGCCGATCTTGTCCTGCAGGAACCGGGAGTAGGTCTCAGCATGCCGGGCCTCGTCCATCGTCTGGGTCGCGGCGTAGAACTTGCTGTCGAGGTCCGGGACGGACTCCACGATCCGCGCCGAGCAGATCATCGCGCCTTGCTCGCCGTGCAGGAACTGGCTGAACTGCCAGCTGGACAGGTGCATCGACAGCTCGCCGACCGCCTTGCGGTCACCGGCAATCTTGTCCCACATCTCGGTGCCGTAGATCGAGATGGATTCGTCGGGCATGCCCAACGCGTTGTGCGGGTCGATGTCGAGTGACCAGTCGATCCGCGTGGTCTGGTCCCACTGCTTGTCCTTGCCCTTCTGGTAGAGCGAGAGCAGCCGGTCGCGGCCGTCGTCGTACTCCCAGGTGAACCGGGAGGCACCGGCCATCTCGACGTCCCAGGTCCGGTGCTCGGCCGGGATCGTGTACAGCTCGTGAGTGCTCATGCAGTCGTTCCCCCTGGTAGCAGTCGTTCGACAAGATGGGCGGTGTCGCGGGCGATCTGGTCGGGTCGCCCGCCGGGCAGGACGAGATGGCTGATCGTGAGCCGGGTGACGGTGTCGGCGACGAGCTGGACTTCGGCGCGGGGCAACTCAGGCCAGTGACCTAACAGCCAGGCGGCGGTGTGGTCGCGCGCCGCGGACAGGATCGCCTCGGCGCGGGTGGTGAGAAAAGGCAGCAGGCCGCCGACGTCGTCGGTAAGCACCGCCTTCAACAGCGGGTTCTGCGCCGCTTCGGTCAGGGTGAACTCCATCGCGGCGGCGATGGCCTCGGCCGGCGTTCCCTCGTGCCCGACCCGCGCAGCGTCCGCGCCGGCCATGTAGCGGTGCGCCTCGCGCAGGGCCAGCGCCTCAGCCAGGCCGTCCTTGCTGCCGAACTCGTAGTAGAGCGTCTGCCGGCTTACCGCGGCCTCCTTGGCGACATCCGCCATCCGGGCCCGGCCCCAGTCGCCGGCGAGCGCCGCGGTGTACGCCGCATCGAGCAGCGCCTCGCGAGTGGTGAGCACGATCACACTGTTTGACACGAGGAGCTGGTTTGTCAAGACACCGGGCGGGTTCGTGTCAGGGACTCGTTGGGTCGGTACCGTCTCGGGTCACCGCACCGGGAGCGCCACCGTGACCTCGACCAGCACCCCCGCAGCAGCTGCCCAGAACCTGCCCGACCGGGCGCTGCGGGCCGCCACCGGCGCGACGTACGCCGCGTTCATCGGCTCGGGCTTCGCCTTCGCCAGTTGGGCCTCGCGGATCCCGCAGGTCCGCGACGGGCTGCACCTGCAGCCCTCGTCGCTCGGCCTGGTGCTGCTGGCGATCGCCGCCGGGTCGCTGCTCGCGCTCCCGCTGTCCGGGGTGGTGATCGCCCGGGTCGGCTCCCGACGCACCGTCCGGGCGATGGCGGCGCTGCTCGGCGCTGCCCTCGGCGCCGTCGCGCTGGGCTATCTGCTCGGGCTGGCACCGGTGGTCGGTGGACTGTTCCTGCTCGGGTTCGCCAACGGCGCCTGGGACGTTGCGATGAACGTGCAAGGTGCCGCAGTGGAGCGCCGCCTCGGTCAATCGATCATGTCCCGCTTCCACGCCGGCTACAGCCTGGGCACCGTCGCCGGGGCCCTGCTGGGGGCAGCGATGGTGGCAGCGGGGGTGCCGGTCACCGCGCACCTGCTCACCGTCGCGGTGCTCGTCGTCATCGTCGTGCCGCGGGCGGCGCAGCGCTTCCTGCCGGACGAAGCCACGGCTGGCACCCCGGCCCGGCACCGGACGGCCCTCGCTGGATGGGGCGAGCCCCGCACGCTGGTGATCGGAGTGTTCGTCCTGGCGTTCGCCTTCGCCGAGGGAGCCGGCAACGACTGGATCAGTGTCGCGGTCATCGACGGCTACCACCTGCCCGCGGCGGTGGGCTCACTGGCCTTCGCGGCCTTCCTCACCGCGATGACCGTCGGTCGTTGGTTCGGTCCGGAGTTCCTGGACCGCCACGGGCGGGTCACGGTGGTGCGCCTGCTGGCCTTGATCGGGATGGCCGGCCTGCTGCTGTTCGTGTTCTCGCCCTCGACGCCGCTGGCCTTCGTGGGGGCCCTGCTCTGGGGCCTGGGCGTCTCCCTGGGCTTCCCGGTCGGGATGAGTGCGGGTGCGGACGAGCCCGCCCGGGCGGCCGGCCGGGTCAGCGTCATCGCCTCCATCGGCTATTGCGCCTTCCTCGCCGGGCCACCCCTGATCGGCCTGCTCGGCGATCACGTCGGGGTGCTGCGCGCGCTGACGACCGTCGCGGTGCTCCTGGCCCTGGCGGTGCTCATCGCCGGCTCGGTCCGGCCGCCGAGCACCACCGGACCGCCGTGACCGACGACGAGCACGACCTCGACGACCAGCCGGGTGGCCCCGTCGTCGTCGAGGCCTGGCTCGGGGCGCCCGCCCGCTCCTACCCCCGCCGCCCCGCCACCGTTGTTGATGTGCTCGACCGGGCCGTGCGCCGCTTTCCCGACCGGACCGCCTTCGTCGACGGCGCGACCTCGCTGACCTATGGGGCCTTCGCCGACCGGGTCGAGACCGCCGCCGCCGCGCTCCGCTCGCACGGCCTGGTCGCCGGGGACGCCGTCGCCGTCGCCTCCGGCAACACCCTCGACCTCGCGACGCTGCTGTTCGCCTGCGCTCGAGCCGATCTGGTCATGGTCGGGCTCAACACCCGGCTCGCCCCCAGCCAGTGGGCCTACATGGTGGAACACTCCCTGGCCCGGCTGTCCCTGGCGGCGGCCGGCTTCGAGCTGGCCGGGGCGCTCGACCTCGCTACCTTCCTGGCGAGCGGGCCGGCAGTGGTGTGGTCGTTCTCGGCAGCCCAGCGACCGAACGAGGCCTCGACGTACGCCGTGGTCTACACCTCCGGCACGACCGGCCGACCCAAGGCGTCGCAGGTGGTGCACCGAGCGTCCGTGCACTCCGGGATGAGCTACCAGCGGGTGCTGCAGCTCGGGCCGGACGACGTGACCGCCGTGCTGTTCCCGATGTACTACATCTCGGCGATGCACGCCCATGTGCTGCCCGCGATGCTGGCCGGCGCGAGCTGCGTGCTCGTGGACACCCAGTCACCCAGGGAGTACGTCGAACTGCTGCGCACCCGTGCGGTGAGCTGGGCCTACGCCGTGCCGTCGTGGTGGCGACTGTGCCTGCGGGTGCCGGGCTTCGGCGACCTGCCTGCGCTGACCCGGCTCGCCGCCGGTGGGGCGCCGTTCCCAGCCGACCTCGTCGCTGCGCTGCGGGCGGCGCTGCCCGGGGTGCGGCTGCACGACGTCTACGGCCTGTCCGAGACGCACTCCCCCGGCTGCATCCTCACCGACGACGGCTTCGCCGCCCACCCGGGCTCGGTGGGCCGCACGCTGGACTGCATGGAGGCGCAGGTTCGGGCCGACGACGGCGCGGCCCTCGGGCCGGACGAGCCGGGCTCGCTGTGGCTGCGCGGGTCGCTCGTCACGACCGGCTACCGGCACGACCCGGCCGCGACGGCCGCCGCGATCGTCGACGGCTGGTTCGACACCGGCGACATCGCCCGGATATCGGCCGACGGGTTCGTCACGATCCTCGACCGGAGCAAGGACATGATCAACCGAGGCGGCACGAAGATCTTCTCGGCCGAGGTGGAGGAACTGTTGCGCCGGCATCCGTCGATCGAGGACGCCGCTGTGGTGGGTGTGCCCGACCGGCTCGCCGGCGAGGCGGTCGCGGCCTACCTGGTCCTCTCCGCTCCGGTGACCGCGGCCGAGGTGCGGGCGTGGGTGCGCGAGGGGATGGCCGACTACGCCGCGCCAAAGATCATCCAGGTGGTCGACGCGCTGCCCCGCAACGCCGTCGGCAAGACCGACAAGCCGGCCCTGCGCGCCCGACACGCCTGAAGTGCCGCGTATCGCTACCTGCGAATGCGACCACGACAGCGGCGAAGGACCGCCGACCGAGGCATCGTCGCCGGCAACCAGGCGTAGCCCGCCGCGGGAGCCCCCCGCTTGCCTGCTGGTGTGGTCGCCGCGCAGAACAGACGCCCCTCGCCGGCCCGACCCGAGCCGGCTCGCCGACCGACCCCGGTGCTCCACGGAAGCCGGGGCACCGCAGTGATCTTGTTTGAGGTTCCCAACTTCCGTGGATCACCCGATCGGGGGCGGGGGTGGGGCGAGCGCGCCTAGGGTTGCCCAGGTGCTGCACCACTTCTACGGCGGCGAGCGCCGTCGCCCGCGCTCGGACGAGATCAGCGAGGTCGTCGACCCGGCGACCGGGACGGCGTACGACGTGGCGCCGGTCGCCGGTGCGGCCGACCTCGATGCGGCGTTCGCGTCGGCGCAGCAGGCATTCCCGCGCTGGCGCGACACCGTCCCGATGGACCGCGCCCGGCTGCTGCTCCGGCTGGCCGACCGGCTCGAGGAGCGGGCCGAGGACTTCGTCGAAGCGGAGTGCCGCAACACCGGCAAGCCGCGGGCGGCGATGCGGGCGGAGCTGCCGCACGTCTGCGACGTGATCCGGTTCAGCGCCGGCGCGAGCCGGGTGCCGGACGGGATCGCCGCCGGGGAGTACGCCGCCGGCCACACCAGCGTGCTGCGGCGCGAGCCGCTGGGCGTCGTCGCGCAGATCACCCCGTGGAACTACCCGCTGATGATGGCCACCTGGAAATGGGCGCCGGCTGTCGCCGCGGGCAACACCGTGGTCCTCAAGAGCGCCGAGACGACGCCGGTCACCCCTCTCATGCTGGCCGAGCTGGCCGCTGAGCTGCTCCCGCCGGGGGTGCTCAACGTGGTCTGCGGCGGCCGGGACACCGGCGCGGCGATGGTGGCCCACCCCGTGCCCGCCATGGTCGCGTTGACCGGCAGCGTGCGCGCCGGTCGAGAGGTGATGGCGACAGCCGCGGCCACCGTCAAGCGGTTGCACCTCGAGCTCGGCGGCAAGGCGCCGGTGCTCGTCTTCGACGACTGCGACCTCGAGCTGACCGTGCAGGGACTGCTCGACATCGGCTACTACAACGCCGGACAGTCCTGCACCGCGGCGACCCGCGTGCTCGCCGCCCCCGGCGTGCACGACGAGCTCGTCGCCCGCCTTGCCGCCGGGGCGAAGGCGATGCAGGTCGGACCGGACGGCTACTACGGCGCGCTGAACAATCCCGACCAACTGGCCCGGGTCGCCGGGATGGTCGACCGGCGGGGCGCCCACACCGAGGTGGTCGCCGGCGGCCGGCCGCTCGCGACCGGCGGCTATTACTACCCGCCGACCGTCGTCGCGGGGGTCCGCAGCGGCGATGAGCTCGCCACCGAGGAGATCTTCGGCCCGGTCGTGACGGTCCAGCGGGTCGCCGACGAGGCCGAGGCCCTCGAGGTCGCGAACGGTACGGCGTACGGGCTCGCGGCGAGCGTCTGGACGACCGATGCGGGGCGGGCGGGCCGGGCCGCGCGGGCGCTCGACTTCGGCGCAGTCTGGGTCAACTGCCACTCGGTGCTGGCGACCGAGATGCCGCACGGCGGCTACGCCAGCAGCGGGTTCGGCAGCGACCTGTCGGCCTACAGCCTGCGCGACTACAGCCGGCTCAAGCACGTGGTCACTCGCTTGTGAGGCTCGTCGAGGAGCTGGTCCGCGGTCTGCCGGTGCGGTGCTACGCCGACCGTCCCCGCTCCATCGTGGCGGTGCTCGAGGACCGGCTCGCGACCAGCGGCGGCGACGTCCTGCTCGTCGACCCTGCACTTCGCACCCAGGTGACGTACGACGCCTTCGCCCGGCTCGTCGAGGGCGCCGCCGTCGGGCTGCTGGCCCGCGGCCTGCGGCCCGGCGACCGGGTCGCGGTCCTGCTGCGCAACGGGCTGGAGGCGGCGGTCGCGATCTGGGCGTGCGCCCGGGCCGGGCTGGTGCACGTCGGGCTGCCCGCCGGGGCGCCGGTCGCCCGGCTGGCCGAGCTCCTCGCGCTGACCGGCCCGCGGCTGGTGCTCGCCCAGCCGGAGCTGCTCGCCGACGCCCGCGCCGCCGCGGGGAGCATCGACGTGGCCAGCGCCGAGCTGCTGCTGGCTGATGAGATGCCCTGGCGGCACGGCATGGCACTGCCGGACGAGGACGCGACCTACTGCCTGATCGCCACCTCCGGCACGACCGGCCGACCGAAGGCGGTCCGGGTGACCGGCCGGATGACCTGCCACGCCGCGGTGTTCTACACCTGGGCGCTCGCGCTGACCGCGGCCGATCGAACCGCGATCCACCTGCCGTTCGCCTGGGTCTCCGGGCACGTCACCCAGCTCACCCCGGCGATGCTCAGCGGGGGGTCGGCGGTCACCATGGCCACCTTCTCCGCACCCGGGCTGGTCGCCGTGGCGCAGGCGCACGACGTGACCTGGCTCGATGTGGTGCCGAGCATCTGGGAGCTGCTGCTGCGCGTCGAGGCGTTCCGCCGGGCGTCGCTGCCCGGGGTGCGGCTCGCGGTCTTCGGCGGTGCCCCCGCGCCGCCGGGCACCCTGGACCGGGTCCGCGAGCGGATGCCCGGCCTGGAGCTGCACGACGTCTACGCGCTGTCCGAGACCTGCGCACCGGTGACCTGGCTGGCCGACGGTGACGACCGCCCCGGTACGGTCGGGCGGGCGGTGCCGACCTGCGACCTGCGGCTCGTCAACCCAAACGGTGCGCTCGAACAAGCGACCGGCGAGCTCGAGGTGCGCGGTCCGGCCGTCACACCCGGCTACTGGGGCGACGAGCCGGCCCCGCTCACCCCGGACGGCTGGCTGCGCACCGGCGACCTCGCCCGGATCGACGCGGACGGGTTCGTCACGATCAGCGGCCGGGCGGTCGACCTGCTCATCCGCGGCGGCGTCAACGTCTACCCGGCCGAGGTCGAGCGGGCGCTGCTGTCGACCGGCAGGCTCGCCGACGCGGCCGTCGTCGGGCTGCCCTCCCCCGTCGCCGGGGTCAAGGTGGCGGCCGCCGTTGTGCTGCTCCCCGGCGCCGCCCTGGACCGGCCGGCCCTGCAGCAGGCCGTGCACGACGCGCTCGGCGCGCACGCCGTGCCCCGCCGCATCCGGGCGGTCGGTGAGCTGCCGCGCAACCGGCACGGCAAGATCGACCGGCCCGCCGTGGCCGCCCTGCTGGGCGCACAGTGAGGCGGCTCGCAGCCGCGTGCGGGCTCGTCGCCCCGGCCGCGTTCGTCGGCGCCTGGCTGCTCGCCGGCGGCCGCACGCCGGGCTACTCGCCGGTCCGCGACCACATCAG
>JAYTOZ010000289.1:0-4084 GCA_043747515.1 Frankiales bacterium
CGGCATTAGGGTTCTGGCCATGCCGTCCCAGCCCATGACGCGGATCACCAAGGCCGTCATCCCCGCTGCCGGTCTCGGCACGCGCTTCCTGCCGGCCACCAAGGCCTCGCCGAAGGAGATGCTCCCGGTCGTCGACAAGCCGGCCATCCAGTACGTCGTGGAAGAGGCGGTCCGGGCCGGTCTGGACGACGTCCTGCTCATCACGGGGCGCGGCAAGCGGGCTCTCGAGGACCACTTCGACCGGGTGGTCGAGCTCGAGCAGATGCTGCAGGAAAAAGGCGATCTCGCCAGGCTCGCGCTGGTGCGTGCGGCCAGCGAGCTGGCGACCATCCACTACGTCCGTCAGGGCGATCCCCGAGGGCTCGGGCACGCCGTCCTCGCCGCGGCGCAGCACGTCGGCGACGAGCCGTTCGCGGTTCTGCTCGGCGATGACTTGATCGACCCGCGCGACGCGCTGCTGTCAACGATGGTCGAGGTGCAGCGGCGCGAGGGTGGCAGCGTCGTCGCCCTCATGCAGGTGCCGCACGACAGCATCAGCCTGTACGGATGCGCGGCCGTCGACGGCGACGGGGACGTCGTGCGGATCACCGGTCTGGTGGAGAAGCCGCCGGTCGACGAGGCGCCGAGTGACCTCGCGGTGATCGGTCGCTACATCCTGTCGCCGACGGTGTTCGAGGTGCTCCGCCGGACCCAGCCGGGACGCGGTGGGGAGATCCAGCTCACCGACGCGCTGCAGGAGCTCATCGCGGCGGAGCCGGTGCACGGCGTCGTCTTCCAGGGTCGCCGCTACGACACCGGCGACCGGCTGGACTACCTCAAGACGGTCGTGATGCTGGCCGCCGACCGCGAGGATCTCGGGCCGCCGTTCGTGGCGTGGCTGACGACCTGGCTGGAGGAACGTCGATGAGGACGGTCCACGAGCACCTGGCCGAGGTGCTGACCGTTGTCGGGCCGTTGGCCGCCCTGGAGATGGGGCTGCTCGATGCGCATGGCTGCGTCCTCGCCGAGGACGTCCGGTCGGTCGGGTCGCTGCCGAGCTTCGACAACTCCTCGATGGACGGTTACGCGGTGCGCGTCGCCGATCTCGAGCACCTGCCGGTCACCCTGCCGGTGACCGGTGACGTCGCGGCCGGTCTGGCCTCCCCGCTGCGGGTGCAGCCGGGGTTGTGTGTCCGCATCATGACCGGCGCGGTGCTGCCGGCCGGCGCGGACGCCGTCGTACCGGTCGAGTGGACCGACGGCGGTGTCGCGCAGGTGCGCATCGACCGTCGCCCCGACCTCGGCGCGCACGTCCGCCGGATCGGGGAGGACGTCACCGCCGGTGAGTTGGTGCTCGCCAGCGGCAGTCACCTCGGGTCGTCCCAGATCGGCCTGGCTGCGGCGATCGGGCGTTCGCGGCTCGTGGTCCGGCCGCGACCGCGGGTCGTCGTGGTGTCCACCGGCAGTGAGCTGGTGGAGCCCGGGACCCGGCTGTCCCCGGGGCAGATCCCGGACAGCAACAGCCTGGCCCTGACGACCGCGGCGATCGAGGCCGGCGCGATCGCCTACCGGGTCGGGATCATCCCGGACGACCCCCGACGGCTGCTCGCGACCCTCGAGGATCAGCTCGTCCGTGCGGACCTGCTCGTCACGAGTGGCGGTGTGTCGGTCGGCGCCTACGACGTCGTCAAGGAGGTGCTGTCGCGGCTCGGCACCGTCGGGTTCCACAAGGTGGCGATGCAACCGGGCATGCCGCAGGGGTTCGGCACGATCGGCCCGGACAGCACCCCGGTCTTCGGGTTGCCCGGCAACCCGGTCAGTGCGCTGGTGTCGTTCGAGGCGTTCGTGCGACCGGCCCTGCGGCGGATGCTCGGCGCCGAGCAGGTCGAGCGCCCGCGGGTCTCCGCGGTGACCACCACCGAGCTCACCTCGCCAGCGGGCAAGCGATCGTTCCTGCGGGTCTGGCTCGAGGTCGTCGACGGCGCCTACCGGGTGTCGCCCGTGAGTGGTGCCGGCTCGCATCTGATGGCAGGGATGGCCAGGGCCAACGCGTTGGCCGTCCTCCCCGAAGATGTCGAGCGGGTGCCCGCCGGTGGGGCCGTCCAGGTCATGCTGCTCGAGCGCAGGTCCCGGTGAGCAGCGGTCCGTCGAGCTCGTCCGCGCCAGGTCAAGCGTTCTCGCACCTCGACGAGGCCGGGGCCGCGCGGATGGTCGACGTCTCCGGCAAGCAGGTCACCCTTCGCACGGCGACCGCGACCGGCCGTGTCGAGCTTTCCAGGGAGTGCGTCGCACTCCTTCGCGGGCACGGCGTGCCCAAGGGCGACGCCCTCGCCGTCGCCCGGATCGCCGGCATCATGGGCGCCAAGCGCACCCCCGATCTGGTCCCGCTGTGCCACCCGATCGCGCTGCACGGCGTCACGGTCGACCTCGTCGTCGACGACAACGGGGTGGCGGTCAGCGCGACGGCCCGGACCGCCGACCGCACCGGTGTCGAGATGGAGGCGCTCACGGCGGTCTCGGTGGCCTGCCTGACACTCGTCGACATGACCAAGTCGGTCGACCCGCGCGGGATCATCGGGGGCATCCGGCTGGAGACCAAGACCGGTGGGAAAAGCGGCGAGTGGCAACGCTAGGCCGGGCCCAGGTCGTCACCGTCTCGGACCGCTCTCACGCAGGGACGCGTGCGGACACCTCGGGGCCGCTGCTGGCCGCGCTGCTGACCGAGCTCGGCTTCGAGGTGGCCCCCGTCGTCGTCGTCCCTGACGAGGTGGCGGCGATCCGGGCGGCCGTGCGGGCAGCCACCGGTGCGGCGTACGACCTGGTCGTGACGACGGGTGGCACGGGTCTGTCGCCGCGCGACGTCACGCCGGAGGCGGTCAGGCCGTTGCTCGACCGTGAGATCCCCGGGCTCGGCGAGGCGCTGCGGCAGCAGAGCCGCGACCGCGTGCCCACCACCGTGCTGTCACGCTCGCTCGGGGGCACGGTCGGCCGCTCGCTCGTCGTGACGCTGCCGGGATCGACCGGCGGGGTGCGCGACGGGGTCGCCGTCCTCGCCCCGCTCGTTGGTCATGCCCTGGATCAGGTCCGCGGCGGGGACCACTGAGTGACGGCGCTGGGCTGGCCGGCTTCCGCCGTCCACGGCCGGGTCGGCATCAGACCGCTGCGGATGCGCGACGCCACCGCCTGGAGTGAGGTGCGCATCCGCAACGAGGACTGGCTGTCCCCCTGGGAGGGGCGCGTGCCCTCCCAGCCGCCCGGCGACTGGGCCGAACGACACAGCCCGGCCGTCTTCGCCACCATGCTGCGGGTCCTGCGGCGCGAGGCCCGGGCCGGTCGCACCCTGCCGTTCTGCGTGACCTATGACGGTTACCTGGCCGGCCAGGTCACCGTCGCCACCGTCGTACGCGGGGCGTTCGACAGCGCCAGCGTCGGCTACTGGGTCGACGGCCGCCTCGCCGGGCGGGGCATCCTGACGACCGCCCTCGCCCTCGTCACCGACCACTGCTTCGGTCCGGTCGGTCTGCACCGGCTCGAGGCCAACATCCGCCCGGAGAACGCCGCATCGCGCCGGGTCGTCAGCAAGCTCGGTTTCCGGCCGGAGGGGGTGCACCTGCGCTACCTGTTCATCGACGACGACTGGCGCGACCACCTGTGCTTCGCATTGACAGCCGAGGATGCGCCAGAGGGCATCCTCGCGCGCTACCAGTCGAACAAGTCACGACACACCGCGTGACCTCCAACGACTGGGCGGCCGGCGTCACTACGGTCCATGGCGTGGGCAGCGGCCTGATCCTTCTCGTCATCGTCGGTGCCTGGCTGGCCGTGCTCGTGCCCATGGCACTGCGCAGCCACGACAGCGCGACGTCACTACGCTCGATCGACCGTTTCGGCGACACCATGCGGGTGCTCGCCAGGCGGGGCGCCGGTCGGGATGTCCTGATGCCGCGCCGGGGTGCGGCCGGGACCGTGCTCTCCCGCGGTCCCGCCACTGCCGGGCCCGCTCCCAGCAGCGGCCGTCGGCGGCCGCTGACCCGTCGGCTGCGCGTCACGGGGACAACTCGCAGCTCGGCCCAACGCCGCCGCCGCACCCTGCTGGTGTTGCTCG
>JAYTOZ010000290.1:0-4628 GCA_043747515.1 Frankiales bacterium
GGCACGACCGGAGCGAACCAGCACGGCCACATCGTCGACCTGCATCCCTTCCTCGGCGTGATGGGTCTGCCGCCCGCCGAGCCGGGTGAGCATTCGACGATCCCGCCGCGGCCCAGCGGCGGCAACATCGACTGCAAAGAGCTCGGCGCCGGCGCGACGCTCTACCTCCCGGTGACCGTGCCAGGGGCCATGCTCTGCGTCGGTGACGGCCACGGCGCCCAGGGCGACGGTGAGGTGTGCGGGACGGCGCTCGAATGCGGCATGACCACCGAGCTGCGCCTCGATCTCGTGCGCGACCGGCCGCTGACTGTGCTGCACGCCGAGACCCCGCACGCCCGGATCACCTTCGGCCTCAGCGCCGATCTCAACGAGGCGACCGCCCAGGCGCTCGAGGCGATGATCACCTGGATGGCCGGGTTGTACGACCTTGACCGGGCCACCGCGCTGGCCCTCGCCAGCCCGACGGTCGACCTGCGGGTCACCCAGATCGCCAACGACATCTGGGGGGTGCACGCCGTGCTCGCACGGACGGCCATCAGGATGGGGCGGTGACCGAAGCAACCATGACCCCGGACTCCCTGCACCGGTTCCTGACGCCCTCTGCCCCGACCCTGCACCCGTCGACCGACCGCTGCGTCGTATCCGTCACCCGCACCGACGACGCCTGCGACGAATACGTCGGGCAGCTGTGGGAAGTCCCGCTGGCCGCGGGGTCGACGCCGCGGCGACTCACCCGTGGGCACCGCGATACCGCGCCGACGTTCTCCCCCGACGGACGCCTGTTGGCCTTCCTGCGAGCCGACAAGGGAGGCAAACCCCAGCTGCACCTTCTCGACGCCCGCGGCGGTGAACCGGTGCGGGTCACCGATGCCCCGCTCGGCGCCGGTGCCCCGCGCTGGTCCCCCGACAGCCACCAGATCGCCTATGTGGCACGGGTTCCCGAGACGGGTCGCTACGGTAGCGACGAGGACGTCAGCGCCGACGCCGAACCGCCGCGCCTGGTCACCGGTCTGCGCTATCTCGAGGACGGTGTCGGCTATCACCGGGACCGCCGCAACCACGTCTTCGTGTTCGAGATCCCGGACCTGACAGCCGATCCCCGTTCGTTGCCGGAGCCGACTACCGGCAGCCAGGTCACCGACGGGGACTGGGACGACACGTCGGTCACCTGGAGCCCGGACGGCGCCCGCCTGGCCTTCGTCAGCGCCCGCCACGACGGCCGGGACGCTGACCTGCGCAGCGACGCCTGGACCTGCGCCCCCGACGGCAGCGACCTCGTTCGCGCGACCGACACCTCGCTCGCCGTCGAGCAGGTCGCCTGGTCGCTGGACGGCGGCCGTCTCTGGCTGCTGGCCAGCGACGTCGGCGCATCCGGCACCGAGTTCGTCGGCCGCAACACCGGCCTGTACGCCGTACCGGTCGACCCCCCTTCGGTCCCCGTCCGGCACACCGAACCCGATGTCGACCTCGGCGAGGAGGGCTCCCATCTCACCGTCACCGGCGACGGTGTACTCGTGCAGCGCCGAACCCGCGGCGCCGTCGAGCTGCTGCGGGTCGGCGAGCGCGACACGGTGCTGCTGACCGGTCCGCTCTGGGTGGCCGGCCACGACGCGGTCGGCGACGTGACCGTGGCGACCGTGCTCTCGGCCGGTTCCGCCGGTGAGGTCGTGCTGGTCAACGGGTCGACATCTCGTCGCCTGACGGATTTCTCGGCCGACCTGGGGGCCCGGCCGCTGCACGAGATGACCGTCACCGCCGATGACGGTTACCCCGTCCACGGTTGGCTCGTCCTGCCGGACGGACCGGGCCCGCACCCGGTGCTGCTCGACATCCACGGCGGTCCCTACGCCCAGTTCGGTTGGAAGCCGTACGACGAGGCACAGGTCCTCGCCGGGGCCGGCTACGCCGTGCTGCTGACCAACCCGCGGGGCGCCGCCGGCTACGGCGAGCAGCACGGCCGGGCCATTCAGGGCGCGATGGGGCAGCGGGACGCCGCGGATCTGATGGCTTTTCTCGACGGGGTCCTTGCGGACCCGTCCTACCCGCTGGACGCCGCTCGGGTGGGGGTGCTCGGCGGGTCCTACGGCGGCTACATGACCGCGTGGCTGCTCGCGCACCAGCCGGACCGTTTCGTCGCCGGGATCGTCGAGCGGGGGTTCCTCGACCCGGAGACGTTTCTCGGCACCTCCGACATCGGCTGGTTCTTCCCGGAGGGCTATCTCGGGCCGGTCGAGGCGATGGCTGCGCAGTCGCCGATGGCCGTCGTCGACCGGGTCGTCGCGCCAACGCTCGTCATCCACTCCGAGCGCGACCTGCGGTGCCCACTCGAGCAGGGGCAGCGCTACTTCGCGGCGCTGCTGCGGGCCGGCGTCGACGCCGAGCTGCTGATCTTCCCCGGCGAGAGCCACGGGCTCACCCGGGGCGGCCGGCCGCGGCACCGCCGGCAGCGCTTCGAGCACCTGTTGGCCTGGTGGGCCAAGCACCTCCCGGTCACCCCTGACCGCCCGGGCCCCGATGTGGCCTCCCGTCACGTGTCGTGATTTCGGGCCCTTCGGGGACCGGAGATCACGACACGGATCGGTACGGTTCGGTACGCCGGGTCAGCAGCGACCTGGTGTTCGGGCAGCCGGCTACCTGTCGAGGAAAAAGGCCGAACCGCGGTCGTCGGTCCGCGCGTCGAGCACCTGCTCAGCCAGCCTGGTGGCCGCCGATTGATCAAGGAACACGACCGCGTCGCGGTCGCGCAGGACCGCATCCGCCGGCTCGGGTGCGGCCGCCATCTCCATCGCAAGGCTCGGCCGGTCCCGGCGCTGGGCGATCCGCAGGCCGGCGCCCGCGGGCAGCGCGGCCCGGGCGGCCAGCCGGTTGATCATTGTTGCGGCGTTCTCGGTCAGGATGAGCACGGTCACCTCCTGCTGGGCGGGCGGCAGGGTCAGGGCGGTGCCCCACCAGTCTCGCGCATGGCCCTGCTCGGCGGTCAAGCCCGTCAGACACGAACAGCCGGTGGATCGACCTCCCCGGGCAGGCCGAGCACCGGCACGAACGCCCGGACCCAGTCACTGACCCCGGCCGCGTTGGGATGCAGGCCGTCGGCGTACTTGCCCTTCCAGGGCGGTCCGGTGGCCGTCCAAAGATCGACCAGCGGCAGGCCCCGCTCAGCCGCCAGGCCGCGGAGCACGGCGTTCACCTGAACCGCCTTATCGACCTTGATCCCCTTGGGCATCGTGGCCAGGACCGCGCCGTCCGGGACACCAGCCACCAGTTGCGGCACCTGTTCGAGCAGCACCGGCAGCGGCGTCTTGCGCAGGTCGTTGCCGCCGACGACGGCGGTCACCAGCTGCGGTCGCCAGCCCAGCCCACCCAGGTCGGCGAGCCGCGGCAGCTGGACGTCGAGCACATCGGCGATCACGGCGCCCGAGCGGGACAAATTCAGCACCCGCCACGGCCGGTGGTCGCGGAGGGCGAGCTGCCGTCGTACCCGCTCGACATAGCCGTCCTGGATGTCCGCCAGACCGACGGCCTGCGCGGTCGAGTCACCGAGCACCACCCACAGCGGGTCGCCCTCGCGCTCACCCGCCAACAGCTCAGTGGCCCGCCGGTCCCACTCCAGGCGATGCGCCACCACCTGGTCCAGGCTGCGGCGAAGTGGCGGCACGAGCCGCAGCACCCACTCGCCCCGACCGACCACGCCGGCTCAGACCGTCGCACCGAGACGGCGTGCACGACGTGCCGCACGCGAGGTGGCCGGGCCGCCGAGCGCCATCAGGACCTCCGGGTGCGCGATCGGTTGCTGACCGCAACCTAGCTTGGCCGCCGGCCCCCCGTGAGGCATGCTGCGAGGCTGTCGATCCGGCGCGGTCCGAACAGCGAGCAGCCCGAGAGCCGGGTCGTCCTGGCCCCGAATATCTCGATGACGCAGTACCTAGTGCTCATCTACGGCCAGGAGACGATCTCTGAGCAGGGTGGTCCGGGCCACTCCGACGAGGTCATGAAGGGTCACAACGATGTCGGAGCAACGCATGCCGCCAAGCTCGCCGGTGGCAACGCGTTGCAGGGCGTCGGCACGGCCACCAGCATCGGACGCCGGCGGCCAGGCCACGGTGACCGACGGCCCGTTCGTCGAGACCAAGCAGGCGCTCGGCGGCAACTACGTCATCGACGCCGCCGACCTCGACGACGCGATCGTCACGGACATCCCCTCGCCCGGCGGCGGGCTGCGGGTGCGCCCCGTGATGGTGTTCGACTGATCCAGGAGTGCGACCAGGACGCGTTCGCCAAGGCCCTCGCGGTGTGGCGGGACGGCGTCCCCGCACCGGCCGGGCGCCCGGCTGACCACAGTCGCCCGTAAGCGGGCGCTCGACGTGCTTCGAGGCGAAGCGACGCTGCGGCCGGCCCGCGTTAACTCCCTGCGCCGCCTGGGCCGGACCGCGGACGCGCGCGCGGCGGACGAACAGGCGCACTGGCTCACCGCGAATGGGGTTGAGCGGGAGTTCCTGCTGCGGCGGCTGGAGCAGCTGTCGGGGTAGGGACCCGCTCACTCCCACTCGATGGTGCCGGGCGGCTTGCTGGTCACATCGAGCACCACCCGGTTGATCTCCCGCACTTCGTTGGTGATCCGGGTCGAGATC